>WFMN01000141.1 GCA_015489095.1 Mariprofundaceae bacterium
GTGGTGTCGCGCGCCGCAGGCCGCATGGAGTTTGGCCCGCGCGCGTTGGGCAACCGCACCCTGTTTGCCTCGTGCGGCGACGCCACCATCAACCAGTGGCTCAACGAAAAGCTTAAGCGCACCGAGTTCATGCCCTTTGCCCCGATCATCATGGAGGAGCACGCCGCCGACTATTTTCCTGAGTGGAAACCCGAGCATGTAGCCGCCCGCTTCATGACCATCACCTACGACGCCTCCGACCTTGCGAAAAAGACGATTCCGGCTGCCATCCATGTCGACGGTACCGCCCGCCCGCAGGTGCTGCGCCGCCAAGACAACCCCGAAGTCCACGCCCTGCTCTCCGCCTACCACGACCTGACCGGCGTACCGGCGCTGATCAACACCAGCTTCAACATGCACGAGGAGCCGATTGTCTGCACCGCCTCTGATGCCGTGCGCGCCTTTCAACTCGGTCACCTCGACGCCCTCATCTGCGCCGACTGGCTGGCGGTTTAATTCTCCGCATTGACAGCACACCAAAGGCCGACGATGGCTGTAATCGGATCCGTTCCACACCCTAGCGAGTCCAATAGGATCGAATATAAACAGCAACTTACCAACAACCTCGAAAAGGAGGTCGTGGCATTTCTGAACAGCCGTGATGGCGGCGTGATCTACATCGGCATCGACGATGAAGGATGTGCTATCGGTGTCACCGCATGTGACGCTCTGCAGCTTGCGGTCAAAAATCGCATCCGTGACAATATCCGTCCGTCAACCATGGGGCTGTTTGATGTCAGCGTTGAAAGGATCGACGGAAAAGAGATCATCAAAATCACCGTGGCCAGTGGTCTGGAGAAGCCGTACCACCTGAAACGCAAGGGGATGACGGAGCAGGGGTGTTTTCTGCGTGTGGGCAGCGCAACCGAGCCGATGGATCAGCATATGATTGAAGCATTGTTTGCGCGTAGGGTTCGCAACTCCATTGGCACGATCCGATCACGCAATCAAGAACTACGATTTGAACAACTCAAAATCTATTACAGCGAGACACCGCTACAAATCAACGCCCAATTCGCGCGCAACTTGGAACTGTTGACTGCCGATGGCATGTACAACTACGCCGCCTACTTACTGGCGGATGTCAATGGCTTGTCTATCAAGGTGGCCAAATACGCGGGCACTGACCGGATCACATTGATCGAAAACGAAGAATATGGCTATTGCTCGCTTATCAAGGCAACTAAATCCGTACTGGAAAAGCTCAAAATCGAAAACCGAACCTTCGCGAAGATCACCTATGAAAAGAGGCTTGAGAAAAAGCCTCTCCACGAGGAGGCGCTGCACGAGGCCGTGATCAACGCGATCATTCACAACGATTACAGCAATGAAATCCCGCCGAAGTTCGAGCTTTTTGCTGATCGACTGGAGATCACATCGGCCGGAGGCATCCCCCAAGGGTTGAGTGAAGAAGAGTTTTTCAGCGGAATTTCCGTCCCCAGAAACAAGGAGTTGATGCGCGTTTTCCGTGACTTAGGCATGGTGGAACAACTGGGCTCGGGCATTCCTCGCATCTTGGCGCATTACCCCAAGAGCGCGTACCAATTTTCGCCCAATTTCATCCGCTTGGTTCTCCCGTATGCAGAGGGCTTCAACGCCGCTACCGAACAAGCTACCGAACAAGCTACCGAACAAGCTACCGAACAAGCTGAGCGGCTGTTGTCGTTCTGTTCCACCCCCCGTTCAACCAAGGAGATGATGGATTATCTGGCGCTGAAACACCGCCCGCACTTTCTCTATCACATCCTACAACCCCTCCTTGAATCTGGAGCCATGGTACAAACCATTCCCGATAAACCTCAAAGCCCCCATCAGCGTTATGTTGCTACCGCCCCGCAAACGAAGCCTCATCGGAAGTGAATACCATGTCGGCACAGCTCCACCTGCTTGAACCGACGCTGATCAACGATGCCGGGCACTGTTTCACGGTGTGCGCGGCGCTGGCCGAGGCGGCGGCGCAAGGGAGACCGGTGCGGGTCTGGGCGGGCAAGCAGGCGGATCGCCACCTGATCGCGGGAGCGCAGGTGCGCTGCACCCCCCATTTTTCTCGCGCGCTGCGACGCATCCAGCTCCATTTCCTGTTGCGACGGCTGCTGCGGGAGGGCGCAACGCTCCTTGTGCCGACCGCCGGACGCTCGGAGCTCTTCGCCTACGCGCTGGTGCCGGAGCGGCTGCGCAAGCGGGGCAAGGCATGCTTCTATGTCCATCAGATGCGGATGGATGGCAACCGGTTCCGGCGGCTGCAACAGATCGCTCGCAAGGCGCCGGAAACGCGCATCCTGACCACCACCGAGGCGCTGGCGGAGGCGATTCGCCAAGCCGGTTTCGACCATGTGCGGAGCCAGCCCTGCCCCTTCAATCTGCCTGAAAGCGCGCCCGCGGAAACGCCGTTTCGCCATCTCATCTTTCCCGGTATGGCGCGCATGGACAAAAACCTGCCGCTGATCGCCGAGCTGATCGCGCTGATGGCCGCGCGCGGCGCAACGATCCCCTTTCTGCTGCAGGGGGCGCCCAACCACCACGGCATCTTTGCCGAGGAGGTGGCGGCGTTGCTCGACCGGATCGCGGAGATCGGCTACCCGAAGCTCACCCTGCCGCGCCTAGCGGCACACGGCGACGACTACCTCGACCAGTTCCGCGGCGCCATCTGCCTCCAGCCCTACCTGGTAGCCGAGTATGCCAACAAGATCAGCGGTATCACGCTGGATGCCCTTGCACGCGGCTGCCCGGTGATCGTGCGCGAGGGGATCTGGCCGGCGAAGCTGGTAGCGCAGTTTGACGCCGGCATGGTGATCAATAGCGAGCAGGCCGCCGATTGGCTGGCGGCGGCCGAGCAGGTGATCGCCGACTACCCCCGCTACCAGCGGCGCTGCCGCGACGCCTACGCTTGGCTGCGGGAACACCACAGCGCCGGTAGCCTACTCGCCACCATGGAGGGAATGCCGTGAGCCGCCCGTTGATCTCCGCCTATATCATGACCTTCAACGAGGCGGAGAAGATCGCCGACGCCATCAACAGCGTGCGGTGGGCGGATGAGGTGGTGGTGGTCGATTCGTTCAGCACCGACGGCACCGACGCCATCGCCCGCGAGCTGGGCGCGCGGGTGGAGCAGGTGGCGTTTCGCTCCTTCGGCCAGATTCGCAACGCCGCCATCGCCGCCTGCCGCCACGACTGGATCTTCAGCCTCGATGCCGACGAACGCTGCACCGACGCGGCGGCGGCGGAGATACAAGCCGCGGTCGCAAGCCCCAAAGCCGATGCCTACTTTGTGCCGCGGCGCAACTGGTACCTCGGTCGCTGGGTGATGCACTCCGGCTGGTATCCCGACTACCGCCAGCCGCAGCTTTTCCGCCGGGGAGCGATCCGCTTTGATGAGCAGGCGGAGGTGCATGAGGAGTACACCATCGACGGCACGATCGGCTACCTGACAAAGGATATCGTGCAGTTTCCATTCAAGGATATCGAGCAGATGATCCACAAGATGCAGCGCTACTCGACGCTGGGGGCGGAAAAGTGCGACCGCCAAGGCAGGCGCGGCGGCATCCTCAAGGGGCTACTGCACGGCGTGTGGGGGTTTTTCCGCCTCTATGTGCTGAAACTCGGCTTTCTCGATGGCCGCGCCGGCTTCATCATCGCGCTGGGCAACTTCGAGGGCACCTTCTACCGCTACGCCAAGCTGGCCGCCAAACAGCGGGGATGGCTCAACCCGCCGCCGAGATAGCTACTCCTCCTCCCTGTGCAGCAGGGTCTCGATATCATCCTCGTAGGCACACTGCTCGATCATCAGGTTGGGATGTTTTTTCAGATCGATCTCGCGCGCGGGGATCTCGTTGCCGAGCTCATCCATGGTGATACGGACGATGGGACGCAAAGGGAGGCGGGGATGGCAGGAGATCACCTTGCCGATCTCCTTGGAGTTGAGCTTCACAAAGCTGCCGATGGGATAGAGCGAAATCGCATCCAAGAGCGCCTTGAGCATGGCGCGCTCAAACGCCGGCTTGAACTTCTGCACCACCACCCGCACCGCTTCGCGCGGCAACATCCGCTTGCGGTAGCTGCGCACATGGATCATCGCCTCGAACATCGACAACAGCCCGATCAACCGCGCGCTGTAGCAGATCTCCTTGCCCTGCAGCCCGCGCGGGCCGGAGCCATCAACCCGCTCATTGGACTCGTCAGCGGCACGCAGGATGTACTCATCCTCCACACCGCAGCTCTCTAGATAGGCCTTCCCTTTCGCCGGCGCATCGCGAATCTCGGCCAGCTCGTCGGGCGACAGCCGCCCCTTTTTGCGCAGGATGTTGGGCGGAACCTGTGCCATGCCGATATGCTGCAACACCGCCGCCATCATCAGCCGAACACGGGTGTCGTGCGGCGTTTTCAACTCCGCCGTGGTTTTGATGCAGTAGAGCAGCATCATGACCGACTTCATGATCAGCTGCATCAGGTCATCCTCATCGTTGTGGGTCACCTTCTGGAAATCGGCCTGCTCCAGCTCCAGCTCCAGCGCGTTGATCAGCTCGGTATCACGCTCCAGCCACAGCAACAGGTTGGTGACATGCTTCTCCAACGGCCGCAGATCACTGGACTCACGGTGGCGGCAGTTGCGGAAGATGGCATGGGTGATGGAGACAAAGGTCTGCAACCACTGCGCAATATGCCCCGACACCTCCGCCTCTTCATCATCATCGGGGAGCGTGGTGGGCGCGGGGGTCGGCGCCACCGCGGAGGGAGCCTCCTCCACCGTGGCGGAGGAGGGCTCGCCTAGGTTGGACGGCTCCTCCTCGCACAGCAGTTCATCTTCAAGCGCAGGCTCGATCGGTTCGGTTTCCGGCAACAGCGCATCTTCTGAAACCAGCAACGCTTCATCGCTGACCGCATCGCTCTCCGCATCCGTCGGCGACGGCGGGGGCGCTTTTTGGTGCGCGCGCAACAGATCGAAATAGCCGGTCACCCTTCTGTCACACCTCCTCCATTGCCGGTCGAGCCGGGCAAACGGTAACAACGGGGGGGATTGATGTCATTCCTGACCGCATCACCCAATGCTTGATGGAAGCGGGTGAACCATCAAGCATCGGCGCGATGATGCGATCGATCGAGCTGCTCTCCCCCGCCGGAACCCTGAAGAATATGCGCTACGCCCTGGCCTACGGGGCGGATGCCGTCTATGCCGGCCAACCGCGCTACAGCCTACGGGTACGCAACAACGACTTTCAACGCGACAACCTCCAGCGCGGCATCGACGAGGCCCACGCGGCGGGTCGCAAGTTTTTCGTCGCCAGCAACCTGCTGCCGCATGAGAGCAAGGTCAAAACCTACCTGCGCGACATGGAGCCGGTGATCGCCATGAAGCCCGACGCGTTGATCATGGCCGACCCCGGCCTGATCATGCTGGTGCGCGAACGGTGGCCGGAGATGCCGATCCACCTGTCGGTGCAGGCCAACACCCTCAACTCGGCCGCGGTACACTTCTGGCAATCGGTGGGGGTGACACGGGTGATCCTGTCGCGCGAGCTGTCGCTGGATGAGGTGGCGGAGATTCGCCAAGCCTGCCCGGAGATGGAGATCGAGGTGTTTGTCCACGGCGCGCTCTGCATCGCCTATTCGGGGCGCTGCCTGCTCTCCGGCTACTTCAACCACCGCGACCCCAATCAGGGCACCTGCACCAACGCCTGCCGCTGGAAGTACGACATCGGCAGCGAACCGACGGCCGCGCCGCCGGTCTCGGCCTGCGGTCAGCCACGCCATCCGGCGGCCGACCAGAGCTACCTTCTGCGCGAGCCGTCGCGCCCTAATGAACTGATGCCGATTCTGGAAGATGAACACGGCACCTACATCATGAACTCCCGCGATCTGCGCGCGGTGCAGCATGTGGCGCGGCTGCTGGAGATCGGGGTCGATTCGCTCAAGATCGAGGGGCGCACCAAATCCCACTACTATGTGGCGCGCACCGCGCGCGTCTATCGCAAGGCGATCGACGACGCGCGCCAAGGGCGGCCGTTCGACTGGTCGCTGATGACGGCGCTGGAGGGGCTGGCCAACCGCGGCTACACCGATGGCTTCTACCAGCGGGTGGCCTCGGAGGCGCAACAAAACTATGAACACGGCAGCGCGACCCAGACGCGGCAACGCTTCGTGGGCGAGGTGGTGGAGTGGAGTGGAACGCGGGCGCTGATCGAGGTCAAAAACCGCTTCGCCGTCGGTGACGCCATGCTCCTGCTCACCCCGGATGGCGAGCACGACTTTACGCTGCGAACAATGAGCAACGCCAAGGATGGCGCCGCCATGACGGTTGCCCCCGGCAGCGGCCACCGGGTATGGATCGACCTGCCGGTGGCCGCCGGCCGCTTCGCGCTGCTGGTGCGCTACGAAGATACGAAGGAGGGGGTATGCTGATCGCCGGCACCCAGTCGGGATGCGGCAAAACCACCATCACCCTGGCATGGATGCAGCACTTGAGACGCGAGGGGATGACGGTGGCGCCGTTCAAGGCTGGACCCGATTTTCTCGATCCGATGTGGCACGAGGTCGCCTGCGGCCGCACCTGTTACAACCTCGACAGCCGCATGATGGGCGCCGACCACTGCCGCGCGCTGTATGCACAACAGGCGGCGGAGGCCGATGTGGCGCTCATCGAGGGGGCGATGGGGCTGTTTGACGGCGCCTCCGGTGTCGGCGGCGCGGGGTCGGCGGCCCATCTGGCTCGGCTTCTGGATGAACCGGTGCTGCTGGTGGTCGATGCCAAGGGGATGAGCGGATCGCTGGTGGCGCTGGTGGAGGGGTTTGTCGCCCACGCCGCCAACATGGGAATCACCGTTGCCGGCGTAGTAGCCAACCGGGTGGGTAGCGACCATCACGCCACGCTGTTGCGCGATCTGTTGGCGACCCACCGGCTTCCGCCACTGGTGGCGTGGATGATGAAAGAAACGCCGCGGCTTGCCGAGCGTCATCTGGGGCTGGTGATGCCAAGCGCGGAGGGCTTGCCCGACTTTTCGCGCTGCTTTCGGGTGGAGCAGGAGATCACCGCCCCCACCACGCAGACGCAGGCCGCAATCGGAGCCCCCATGGATGGCGGCGGGCTGCTCGATGGCGTGACCGTGGCCGTGGCCAAGGATGCTGCCTTCTGCTTCATCTACGCCGCCAATGTGGCGTGGCTGCGCGCGGCGGGCGCGAGCCTCCTCTTCTTCTCGCCGCTGGCCGGCGAGCCGGTGCCGGATGGCGCCGACGCCCTGTGGCTGCCGGGCGGCTATCCTGAGCTGCATGGTGACGCACTGTCGCAATCGCCGAGCTGGGCGTCAGTACGGCGGATGATTGCCGATGGCAAGCCGGCGCTGGCAGAGTGCGGCGGCATGATGGTGTTGGGAACATCGATCACCA
>WFMN01000142.1 GCA_015489095.1 Mariprofundaceae bacterium
GCTGCGCGCTGAACGACCAACGGGTCGCCATCAGCGGCAACGCCGTCCTCTACCTGCGAGGCACCATCACCGTATGATGGATGAGCAGACCGCAACAAGTCCGTCCGTGGCCATTCGCGGTTGGAAACCGCTCCTACAGCCTGTAGGAGGGGAATCCTTCCCCGAACCCGACCGTGGCCGCGCGGAGCAACTGCCGATACAGTTCGACCATCCACAACGGATGCAACTGTTGACCAGACAAGGCAGAAGAGATGAACCGTAACCAACCAAACGACAATCCGGGCGCACCCCAGACGGCGGAGGGCGGGCAGGCGCAGCCGTCGGCGGCTCCCCCGTTTGACCCGCGCATGCTGGCCGCCATGTACGGCCTGCCGGAAGAGGATGAGATCGACCTGCTGGAGTACTGGCGTATCCTATGGAAGCGCAAGGCGCTGATCCTCTCCATCTCCCTGCTGGCGGCGGTGGTGGCGGCCGGCATCTCGCTGACGATGCCCAACATCTACAAGGCCGAAGCCCTGTTGGCGCCCGTATCGGCGGGAGGCAGCAAGGGCGGAGGGCTCTCCGCCGCGCTGGGAGGCCTAGGCGGACTCGCTTCGCTGGCGGGCATCAGCATGCCGGGCGGCGGCAATGTGGAGGAGAACCTCGCGGTGTTGAAGTCGCGGGAGTTTTTGTGGTCGTTCATCAAGGATGAGAAGCTGATGCCGATCCTGTTCGCCGATGCTTGGGACGACGCCAAACACGGCTGGAAGGAGCCCGACCCCGACAAGCAGCCGACCCTGTGGGATGGATACCGCCTCTTTTCCGAGAGCGTCCTATCCGCCTCCAGCGATAAAAAGACGGGGCTGATCACCGTCGCCGTGGAGTGGAAAGACCCCGATATCGCCGCCAAGTGGGCCAACACGCTGGTGGCGCGGCTCAACCGCTACCTGCGTGAAAAGGCGATCCGGCAGAGCCACATCAAGCTGAAGTATCTCAACGACGAGTTGGCACGCACCGCCATCGAGGATCAGCGCAAGGCGCTGTTTGAGCTGATCTCGCAGGAGCAGAAAAAAGCGATGCTGGCCAACACCCAGAAGGAGTTCGCCTTTCAGGTGATCGATCCGGCGGTTACGCCCGACAAGAAGGCCAAGCCCAAACGGAGCCTGATCGTCATCCTCTCCACCTTTGTCGCCGGCTTCCTCGCGGTCATCGGCGTCTTTATTCAGGAGGGAATCCGCCAGCGCAGGCTGGCCGAGGCCGAAAACAGCAGCCAACCGCAGCCAACCAAATAAAAAGGGCCGCGGCTGCGGCCCTCTGCTTCCACCCGCCACCGCGGGTCAAAAGGGATTAGTGGATAGTGATCGCCTTCGGCTTGGCGCTCTCCCGTTTGGGTAGCGTGATCTCGAGCACACCATCCTTCATCACCGCCTTCACCTTGTCGGCCTCGATGTTGGCCGGCAGGCTGAAGCTGCGTGAGAACGAACCGTAGCTGCGCTCGATACGGTGGGTGTGATCCTCATCGACATCCTTCTCATAGCGGCGCTCACCGGAGATGGTCAGCACCCCCTCCTTGATCTCGAGCGTGATATCCTTCTTCTCGATTCCGGGCAGCTCAGCCTGCACCAGCAGCGCATCCTTGGTTTCACGGATATCCACCGGCGGTACCCACAAGCCCCCTTCACGCGGCGCGACGCTCGCGGGGCCGTCCTCGAACAGGTGGCTCAGCTGCCGGTTCAGCTGTTCCAACTCCTGCCACGGAGAATAGCGCATCATGGTCATGGTTTACCTCCTATATAGATCAGTATATTCAACCGGATAGCATCACCCCGGCACTACTCCCTATGTAGGGTTCCGCCCACAAAAAGTCAACCCCTTTTGCCCCCGGCGCGTGATTGCCACCACCATTGTGGCTACCATTGCAGCCATGGACGATTCCACCTCGGTTCCGCTGCCGCTGCTGGCGCTCGATATCGGCATGCGCCGCATCGGGGTGGCGGTCTGCGACGCGCTCGGCATCAGTTGCCGCGGCATCGCCTGCCTGCAGCGCAACGATCGCCAGTGGCCGCAACAGGTGGCGGCCAAGGCGGCCGAACATCACAGCCGGGGCATCGTCGTCGGGCTGCCGCACAACATGGATGGTAGCAGCGGCGCCCAAGCAGACGATTGTCGGCAGGCGGCGGCCGAGCTGGCGGCGCAATGCGCGCTACCCATCTATTTTCAGGATGAGCGCCTCTCCAGTTGGGAGGCGAAGGAGCGGCTGTTCGCGCAGGGACTGAACGAGAAAAAGGTCAAACAGAAACTCGATCAAACCGCCGCCGCGATCATTCTGGAGTCGTTTCTGGCCAGACACCAAGCTGCGGGGGCAGCGGCATGAATCCGCCATTGGACTCCGCCGCCATCTCGGCGGCGATCAGCCGCATGGCGAGTGTCATCGGCAGCGCGCAGGTAGCGCTGATCGGCATTCAGCGCGGCGGATCGCTGGTCGCCGATGCCATCGCGGCGCAGCTATCGGCGCAGGGGTGCTGTGTGGAGCGCGGCGATCTCGACATCAGCTTCTACCGGGACGACCTCGATACCGTAGGCCCCAACCCGGAGGTGCGCGCCAGCAA
>WFMN01000143.1 GCA_015489095.1 Mariprofundaceae bacterium
ATCTTGATGAAGTCGAAACGCAGCTCGCGCAGGTAGTGGAACGCATTGAATCCGCTTCCAAAATCGTCAAGCGCCACCTTGAAGCCGCGGTTGCGCAGGTTGGCGAGAAAGAGGCGCATCGCCGCCATGTTGCCCACCACCGCCTGTTCGCTCAGCTCGAAGACCAGCTTCTCCGGCGGGATGGCGAGCTCGCGGCACCGCTTGTCGGCGAACTCCACCACGCTGCGCCCCTGAATCTCCTGTGGGGAGAGATTGAAAAATAGCCGAGGGATCTCCTGGGTGGGGTTGGCCTTCGACCAGCGCCGCACCGCCTGCAGCGCGGCATCGACGATCGCCCGATCCATCTTGCGTGCCAACCCCGCCTTTTCGATGGCGTCGAGAAAGGTGGACGCGGTCAGCACCTCTTCGTTCTCTGTCAGCTTGCGCGCCACCATCTCATAGCCCATCGGCCGACGGGTGGCGGTGGCGAGCACCGGTTGGAAGTAGGGGATGATGCGCCCCTCGTCGAGCGCGCCGCGCAGCAGATCCACCGTGCCCCGCAACTCCCGCGCCTTGGCGATGCGCTCTTCGCTGTTGACACCGGCAGTGCTGTTTTTCCCGCCTTTTTTGGCCTGATAGAGCGCCATGTCGCAGGCGGCGAGTAGCTCCTTGGCGTTGCGCCCGTCCTTGGGGTAGGTGGCGAAACCGAGCGAGACCGAGGTCTGAAACGGCGTGCCGTCGGGGGCGATGAAACGGTGGTTGCTGATGCGGCGGCGCAGGCTTTCCGCCAGTGCTTGCGCCCCCTCCGCCGGGGTCTCCGGCAGCAGAATGGCGAACTCATCGCCCCCCATGCGCA
Organism: Mariprofundaceae bacterium; assembly: GCA_015489095.1. GTDB lineage: Bacteria > Pseudomonadota > Zetaproteobacteria > Mariprofundales > J009 > S009-29. The sequence goes on from WFMN01000143.1 coordinate 836, forward strand.
CCACCAGATCGCCCTTGCGGGTTAAATCGCGCATGATCTCGCCGGTCTGCACCAGCACCTGATCGCCACAGGGGTGGCCGTAGCTGTCGTTGATGCGCTTAAAATCGTCGGAGTCGATGTAGATCACCGAAAACTGGTGCTGATGCCGCTCGGAACGGCCGAACTCGTAATGCAACATCTCATCGAAATGGCGGCGGTTGTAGAGCCCGGTCAACGGATCGTGGATGGAGTGAAACTCCAGCTCTTCCAATGTCTTGTTCAAGGCTTTGCTTGATCCTACCACCATCACCATCACCGCGAGAATGGAACGGATTACCGCGCTCTCTTGGGGCGAAAGCTCCCTTGCGGATGCGTATGCGGCGCCCAGCAGACCGGCGAGGTTGGGAGCAAACTCCGGTACCTTCACCGTGATGGTTTCAATGGGTTTTCCCTCTAGGTCGCGTTGATGCTCCAGCACCTGAAACGACTCCACGGTGTAGGGGGTGTCCGCGGCAAGCTCCAGCCCCTGCAGTACCTGGGCGGCGCAACGCTGACTGATGCGGTCGCGCTCATCCGGCGAGTAGCTTCCCATGTAGTAGAAGAAGAGCGTCAGGGTGTTGTTTTCGGAAAAGGCGATGAAAAAGAAGTCGAAACTGAACAGATGGTGAAAATCGATCAGGATCCGTTGTACGAACGGTTTCCAGTTGGCGACATGTTCATGGGAGATGATCAGGTTTTCCAGCACTTGGTTCTGCCGATCGAGCAGATCCTTATCGATCAGGGTTTGGGTTAGTGCGTTGGAGGCGCTATCGAAGCCGAAAATGATCTTTTTGATCGCCAGAATCGCGCTGTCGGAGCTTCTGCCGTGCAGGGTTTGCAGCAACGCGATTACCCGATCGAGCCGGTGGCAGCGATCCATCACCCTGTTGGCCGCCTGAAGAAGATCCCCCTCCGCCCGCTGCGCCCGCAGCCGCGCTAGGTCGCGGCGGATGCCGTCATGTTCCAGTTTGATCAGCTCGACGATGCGGACGAAGGCGTTGCTGTTCCACTGCTGGCGCTGCAGCAGGTTGCCGACATTGAGCACGGTGGTCTCCCGCAGCTTCTCCAGCGCGTTGAGATCGGCGCGCAGGCTCTGAGTTCTATCCTCGGTCATGACGGAAAAGCGCCGTCCGCCTGCATGATATCGGCGCCGCACGGTAGTGCTTCCAGCCAGTCCAACAGATCGGCAACGGCCTGCCCGCGATAGACCGGGCCGTGCTGCGGGGCGATCATGGTCGGGTTGAGGCTGCGCACCCGCGCCACCCAGATACGCAGCGCCCGGTTGCACGCCATATAGCGGCGATGGAAGCCGGCGATGGCGGGGACGTGTGGAGCAAAGTCGTCGATGAATGCGCGCGGCTCGCCATCGCCCTTGATTGCCGCCGCGCCGACATCGCCGGAAAAGAGGATGCCGGAGGCGGGATCGAACAGGTTGATCTGTCCCGGCGAGTGCAGGAAGTGGGCGGGGATCAGCTGCAGGGTGCAGCCCGGGATCTCCAGCGCCATGCCCTGATCCGGCACGCCGAAGAAGCGGCCGATATCGATCTGGCCGTAGTGGGGCAGAAAGCGCATCCAGGTGGAGGAGACATGGACGGTGGCGCTGGTCAGCTCCAGCCAAGTGGCGATGCCGCCGACGATATCGGGATCTTGGTGGGAGAGTACGATCGCCGCCAGATCTTCCGGCTGCAGGTGATGCAGCATCTCGGTCAGCACCCGCGGCATCACCCCCCAGCCGCCGGGATCGAGCAGCACGCCGATCCGTTGATGGACAATCAGATACTGGTTGGACTCGATGCCGTTCTCCGCGCCGGGATCACTCTCGTTGAGCAGAATGAACTGGTGGTCACCATCGTCAAACAGGGTCACATTGCGCATCATCGGCCTCCTGTCACCAACAGCGTTAAATCAGTGCGGACTATAACCGTGCCGCATTGACGCGCAAGCAGAGAGCATCAGGATTGCCGTGTTCGCCTGATCCCAAGAACAAGGAGTGTTGATGATGCGCTGGATGACCATTCTCACCATGCTGCTGCTGGCCGCGTGCGCCACCGAACAGCAGCAACGCGCCACCACCCAAGGGGCGGTGATCGGGGCGGCGGCCGGCGCCGCCATCGGCGCGCCAAGCCATCGCGCCGCGGAAGGGGCGGTGATCGGTGGCGTGCTGGGTGCCGCCGCCGGCGCGATTCTCTCTGAGCCCCCCGCCGGCAGTGCGCAACAGCCCGCGCCGCGCAGGCGGTATCAACGCACCTCCGGCGGTGCCGAGCACATCCATCGCGGTGAAGCGGATTCCGACCACAAGCAGCGGCGCAAGGATCGCGACGAGGAGGAAGAGGATTAGCGCGAAGCCATCGGTTGCCGACCTGATCGGCAACACACCATTGGTGGCGCTCAACCGCGTCACCGCCGAGCTTCCGGACGGCGTGCGTATCCTCGCCAAGCTGGAGCGGTTCAATCCAGGTGGGTCGGTGAAGGATCGCCCGGCGCTGTGGATGCTGCGCGACGGCATCGCCAGCGGAAGGCTGACGGCGGAGAAGACCATCCTCGACTCCACCTCCGGCAACACCGGCATCGCGCTGGCGATGCTGGGGGCGGCGATGGGTTACAAGGTGCGGCTGGTGATGCCGGGCAATGTGTCGGATGAGCGCAAACGGATCTGCCGCGCCTACGGTGCCGAGCTGATCTTTTCCGACCCGCTGGAGGGGTCGGACGGGGCGATCCTCGAGGCGCGCCGCATCTACGCGATGGAGCCCGCGCGCTATTTCAAGCCCGATCAATACAACAACCCCGCCAATCCGCGCGCCCATGAGGAGTCCACCGGTCCTGAAATCTGGCGGCAGACCGATGGCGCGGTGACCCACTTCGTCGCCGCGCTCGGCACCTCGGGCACGCTGATGGGAACCGGCCGCTACCTCAAACGGCAGAACCCCGACCTACAGGTGATCGCCGCCGAGCCGGACTCCCCCTTTCACGGCATCGAAGGGCTGAAGCACATGGCCTCCAGCATCGTTCCGGGGATTTACGACACGGCGGTGTTCGACCGCAAGATCGGGGTGGATACCGAACGCGCCTACCAGCTTACCCAGCGCTTGGCGCGCGAAGAGGGGATCCTGGCCGGGCAGTCGTGCGGCTGCGCGTTGGCGGCGGCGCTGGAGGTGGCCATGCAGTGCCGCGCACCCGCCACCATTGTCGCCATTTTTCCCGATGGCGGAGAGAAGTACCTCTCCACCCCCGTCTTCGCCGACGGCAGCGTGGGGATCGGCGAGGGGATTTGATCCGCCGCCATTCAAGGTCGCTGCGTCCGGCGTGGGTCGGTATCCATCAACACCGTCGTGTTTCCATGGATTCTGGGTCAAGCCCGGAATGACCCGGGGTTGTGTGGTGGAGCGATGCTGTGCTAGACGCGCCGCTTAAGCCGGGCGAGGTGGCGCTGGTGGGCGCAGGGCCGGGCGATCCCGGGCTGCTCACGCTGGCGGCGGCCAAGTTGATCGCCGATTGCGATGTGATTGTCCACGACGCGCTGGTTTCCGACGCGGTGCTGGCGATGGCCTGCCCGACGGCCGTGCTGCGCTTTGCCGGCAAAAGGGGGGGAAGAGCCTCGGCCAGTCAGCAGGATATCTGCGACACCCTCGTGCGGCTTGGTAGGGAGGGGCGGCGGGTGGTGCGGCTCAAGGGGGGCGACCCCTTTGTGTTCGGGCGCGGCGGCGAAGAGATCCGCGCGTTGGCGGAGGCCGCCATCCCGTTTCGCGTGGTTCCCGGCATCACCTCCGGTATCGCGGCGCCGGCGATGGCGGGGATTCCGGTTACCGACCGCACGGTAAACGCCTCGCTCGCCTTCCTGACCGGCCACGAGGCGGCGGGCAAATCGCGCGTGGACTGGCAGGCGCTGGTGGCGGCCTTTCCCGTGCTGGTGATCTACATGGGTACCCGCAACCTGCCGCGGATCGCGGCGCAGCTGCTCGACGCGGGAATGGATGGAACCACGCCGGTGGCGATTCTGCATGCCGTGAGCCTTGCGGAGGAGCGGCGGGAGTTTGGTACCCTCGCCGACATCATCGCAGGCGATCTGGTGGGCACCTCCCCAGCCATCGTGGTGATCGGCGATGTGGTCGATGCCCGCCGGGAGTGGCGCTACCCCCTTGATCCGATCGGCGGCCGAGAACCATCTGCTGGTGGAGGCGGTTGAACCGGCGTTCTCCAATCCCCAAACAGGTAACGAGGCGCCCGCCTCTGTGAACAACGCGAAGGGAGAAGTGGCATGAACAAACAGACCCAGATCAATCTTGGATATGTGGTGATGGCGTTGATCGGCGTGTTCCTCTTCCAGCAGTGGCTGATCTCCTCGATGACCGAGACGCGCACCGTGCCCTTCAGTGAGTTCGAGCACAACCTGAAGGAGGGGAATATCTCCGATGTGGTGATCGGCGACCAGTACCTGACCGGCAAGCTCAAGGAGAGCGGCGAGCGGCTGAAGGTGGTGGTGACGGCCAAGGTGGAGCCCGATCTCGCCCACTACCTCGACCAGTACGGCGTGCGCTATGGCCGCGTGGTCGAGAGCCATTTTCTCGAAAACCTGATCTCCTGGATCGCACCGACGCTGATCTTCTTCGGCATCTGGCTCTTCTTCGTGCGGCGCATGGCCGAGAAGCAGGGGATGGGCGGCGGTTTGGTGTCCATCGGCAAGAGCAGCGCCAAGGTCTATGTCGAAAAGGATACCGGCGTCAGCTTCGAGGATGTGGCCGGCGTCGATGAGGCCAAGCAGGAGCTCATGGAGGTGGTCGAGTTCCTGAAGGAGCCCGGCCGCTGGGGCAGGCTCGGCGCGCGCATCCCCAAGGGGGTGCTGCTGGTGGGGCCGCCGGGAACCGGTAAGACCCTGCTCGCCAAGGCGGTGGCCGGCGAGGCGAAGGTGCCGTTCTTCTCCATCTCCGGCTCCGAGTTCGTGGAGATGTTCGTTGGCGTGGGGGCGGCGCGCGTGCGCGACCTGTTCGAGAAGGCGCGCAAACATGCGCCGGCGATCATCTTCATCGACGAGCTCGATGCGCTGGGCCGTTCGCGCGCGTCCGGCGGGCCGGTCGGCGGCCACGACGAGCGCGAGCAGACGCTGAACCAGCTCCTGGTGGAGATGGACGGCTTCGACCCCTCGTCGGGGCTCATCATTCTGGCCGCGACCAACCGGCCGGAGATCCTCGACCCGGCGCTGCTCCGCGCCGGCCGCTTTGACCGGCAGGTGCTGGTGGACAAGCCGGACAAGCCCGGCCGCGAGGCGATCCTCGCGGTGCACATGAAGCGGGTGACGCTGGCGCCGGAGGTGGACGCCGGGAAGATCGCGGCGCTCACCACCGGCTTCTCCGGCGCCGATCTGGAGAACCTGGTCAACGAGGCGGCGCTGCTCGCCACGCGCGAGAATGCCGATGCGGTGACGCTCGCGCACTTCACGCGCGCCATCGAGCGCATCGTCGCCGGGCTGGAGAAGAAGAGCCGCATCCTAAGCGATGCGGAGCGCACGGTGGTCGCCTACCACGAGATGGGGCACGCGCTGGTGGCGATGGCGCTGCCGGACACCGACCCGGTGCACAAGGTCTCCATCGTGCCGCGCGGCATCGGCGCGCTGGGCTACACCATCCAGCGGCCGAGCGAGGAGCACTACCTGATCAAGCGCGAGGAGCTGGAACACCGCATCAGCGTGCTCTTGGGCGGACGCGCGGCCGAGAAGCTGGTGTTCGGGCATCTCTCCACCGGCGCATCGGACGATCTGGCCAAGGCGACGGAGATCGCGCGCGACATGGTGATGCGCTACGGTATGAGCGACGAGTTGGGCTTTGTCGTCTACGACGAGCGCCAGTCCGGTTTCTTAGGCAAGCAGGCCGAGCCGATCTTCCCCTCGGCGCCGCGCTTCAGCGAGGCGACGGCGCAGGCGATCGATGCCGAGGTGAAGGGGATCGTCCATCGCCAGTTCGGTCAAGCGCTGGCCATTCTGGAGCGGAACCGGAAGCTGCTCGAGCGCTGCGCCAAGGAGCTGCTGGAGCAGGAGACGCTGGATGAGCCGCGGATTCTGGAACTGAGCAAGGAGCTACGCCCGGCTGACTAGGCGTCATCGGGCAATAAAAAAGGGTCGGCGCGATGCCGACCCTTTTGCGCAACGCGCGGGAGGGGTGTCCTACTTATCCGCGGCGCGGTCGGGCTCTAGGTAGAGGTAGGTGACGCCGCCTTCAACGCCGATCCCCTTCTGGCCGGAGATGGCAACCGGATTGAGGGTGATGCTCTTGTTGTTGCCGCCGATCAGGGCGTGGGCGCCGACACCGACGCCGAGGGAGGCAGAGCCGCCGGCGCCGACATACTTGCCGGCCATCTGGTATTCACCCTTCTTGAAGTCGGCAGCCAGCACGCTATACACGGTGTGGGTCTGACGGTCGTAGTTCAGGTCGATACCCAACCCCACGCCGGTTTCGCCCTTGTAGTGTTCTACCACTCCCTGACTGGACTTGAAGACGCACTTGACGCCCACGGTGGAGTGGATCAGCAGGTTCATGCCGCTGTTGGGCACGGTGTCGCAGTTGAGGACGCCGATTTTAGCTCCGGCTGAGGTCTCCGCCGCCGTTGCTGTGGTTGCCATCGACATCGAGCCAGCCAGCGCCAGCGCTGCCAATGAAAGTACAGGTTTTTTCATCATCTTGATCTCCTTAAATAATTGCCAACGGGCTTTGTCTGATGGGCTCACCCGTTTCGGCATGGATGGTTATTCGAGGAAATAGCCGCCTCGATGGCGCAGACACTATCGCCACCATCGGCAAAGGAAAAGCGGAACCCTCAGCGTAGCGTCGCAAGCGCTCCATTCCACTTGCTGGCGGGATAGTTGTGTCGCAGCAGTTGCGCCGCATCCTTCGCCTCTTGTAGCAGGTTGAGCCGACGGTAACTGGCGGCGAGGATGTAGAGCGCCTCCTCGATCTGTGGCGAGGTTTGAAACTTCTCGATCACCTCCTGCGCGCGGTTGGCGGCGGCAACATAGCGCCGCTTGCTGAAATAGTAGCGCGCCACGGTCAGTTCGTGCCCGGCCAACTCGTTGTGCAACTGCTGCAACCGCGCCCGGCCATCGGCGGCGTAGGCCGATTGCGGATAGCGCTTGATCAACCGGTTAAAGGCCTCGATCGCCTCGCGGGTGTGGGTGGCGTCGCGTTCGGCGCTCGCCCGCTCCTTGTAGTGGCTCATCGCCAGCATGTACATGGCGTAATCGCGGTCGGGATAGGTTGGGTGCTGCTTGAGGAAGCGGTCGGCCAGCACCTCGGAGAGCACCGCCTCGCCATCCATGTAGCTGGCGTAGATCCGCAGCAGCTCCGCCTTGGGGGCGTATTTGCTGTAGGGGTGTTTGGCGGTGAAGTGGTCGAGGAAGGCGGTCGCCTCGCCGAACCGCTTGGTCTCCACCATCTCCTTGCCCTTGTTGTAGTCCAGTTCGGCCTGTTCGCTGAGCGAGGGCTTCTCGGTTGCGCACCCGGTCAGCAGCAGGGTGATCACCAGCAGGCTGTGCCACCACCGTTTAGCCATGGGGGCGCTCCTTGGCATAGACGCGGGCCAGTATCTCGCGCCCGCCGGCATCCAGAATGGTATCCGCCAGTGCGGCGCCCAGCCTCTCCGCCTCCGCCCGCGTCCCGCTGATGGTGCGGGCGATCAGATGGGAGCCATCCTCCTCGCCCACCAGTCCGCGCAGGGTCAGTTGCTCCCCCTCCAACTCGGCAAAGGCGGCAATCGGCACCTGACAGCCGCCCTCGAGCCGCGACAGAAACGCCCGCTCCGCGCGGGTGCGATCGACGGTGTCGCGGTGGTTAAGGCGGGAGACCAGCGCGTTGAGCGCGTGGCGGTCGTCGCAACTCTGGATGCCCAGCGTGCCTTGGGCGACCGCCGGCAGCATCACATCGAGCGGTAGAAAGCCATCCATGCGGTCGGCCAGCCCCAGCCGCTTTACCCCCGCGGCGGCCAGGATGACGGCGTCCACCTCGCTACCTAGCTTCTCCAGCCTTGTCTGCACGCTGCCGCGAATGGAGCGGCAGCGCAGGTGCGGGAAGCGTTGTTTCAACTGGCAGATGCGACGCAGACTGGAGCTGCCGACGGTTGCCCCTTCCGGCAGCTCCGCCAACCCCACGCCACCGCGGGTTACCACCATGTCGCGCGGGTCTTCGCGTTCGGGGATCGCGACGATCGACATCCCCGCCGGCAGTTCCGTCGGTACATCCTTCATCGAGTGTACCGCGATGTCGGCGCGGCCATCGGCAAGGGCGGCGTCGATCTCCTTGGTGAACAGCCCCTTGCCGCCCACCTTGGCCAGCGGGACATCGAGGATTTTGTCACCGCGGGTGACGATCTTCACCAATTCGGTAGTGACCGAGTCGTCCAGTTGCCTGAGCAGGTTGGATACATGCTCCGCCTGCCACAGGGCGAGGGGGGATCTGCGGGTCGCGATACGGATGTGCATGGGTTGTCGCGGGGTCATCATGTCTGTTTTTTCACAAACTGGGTGAGAATCACGATCTGCTGGCCGTTGACCCGCCCCTCGATCTGGTCGGCGTGGTCGGCAACCAGCGAGATGCCCCGCACGGCGGTGCCGCGCTTGGCGGTGAAGTTGGCGCCCTTGACATTCAGATCCTTGATCAGGGTGACGGTGTCGCCCGCGTGGAGTTGGGCGCCGTTGCAGTCGCGATGCACCACCTGCTCTTCGGCGGAGGCGCCGTCGCCGGCGGCCTGCGCCCACGCAAGGGTTTCGTCATCCAGAAAGAGCATGTCGAGCAGATCCTGCGGCCACCCTTCGCCGCGCAGCCGTGTCAACATGCGCCACGCCATCACCTGCACGGCGGGCACCTGGCTCCACATGCTGTCGTTGAGGCAGCGCCAGTGGTTGGGATCGACATGATCGGGGTTCGCTATCTGGTCGCGGCAGGTGGCGCAGAGCAGAATCGATTGCTCCGCGCTGCCATCCGAGTGGGGTGGGATGGCGTAGATCTCCAGATCTTCCGCCGCCGAACAGAGTTCGCATTGATGGTTGCTGCGGGTTAGTAATTGTTGTTCGATGCTCAATTGGTTGTTCCTTGCGCTGGGCGGTCTCGCCCAGGTTGGTCTGTGGGGCGGATACTAGGGCGAATGGGGTCGCTGCTCCATCAAAACGAAAAAGGGCTTCCGATGCCAACCATCGGAAGCCCTCGCCACAATCGGCACAATCGGCGATCAGCGCTTGGAGAACTGTGGCGCGCGCCGTGCCTTCTTGAGGCCATACTTCTTGCGCTCCACCACGCGGGCGTCGCGCCTTAGGTAGCCGAGTTTCTTCAGCGTGGGGCGCAGCCCCGCGTCGTAGCTCAGCAGCGCGCGGGCGATGCCGAGGCGGATCGCGCCGGCCTGCCCGCTGACGCCGCCGCCGCGCACATTGACCTTGATATCGACACGGCCGGAGAGTTGGGTCGCCCCCAGCGGGGTCAGCGCCTGCTGGCGGATGATCTCGATCGGGAAGTAACGCTCGATTTCGCGACCGTTGACCTCGATCCTGCCGCTGCCCGGGCGGAGCATCACCCGCGCGGTGCTGGCTTTGCGGCGACCGGTGCCGCGATGCATGTTGTCGTCAGACATTGGTAATAAGCCTCTCTATCTCTTAAATCTCGAGTGCGGTGGGTTGCTGGGCGCCATGGGGGTGTTCCCCGCCGGCATAGACGCGCAGCTTCTTCATCATGCTACGACCGAGCGGGGTCTTCGGCATCATCCCCTTGACCGCTAGGGTGATGATGCGATCGGGGTGACGCTCACGCTGCTCGGCCAGCGTCGTCTCCTTCAATCCACCGGCGTAGCCGCTGTGCCGGTAGTAGATCTTGTCGCTCTCCTTGCGGCCGGTGACCCGCACCTTGTCGGCGTTGATGACGATCACATGGTCGCCGCAGTCGGCGTGTGGGGTGTATTCGGCGCGGTGTTTACCTTTGAGCACGGAGGCAACGCGGGTCGCCAGCCGTCCCAGCACCAGGTCGGTGGCGTCCACCACAAACCACTTTCTTTCTATATCGCCCTCACCGGGCACCCAAGTGCGCATATCTATTTACTCCATTGGACAGGTCGAGGTGATTCTACGGGCGCCGCTGTAACGCCGGTTTTCCTCGATTTATTTCACTCCCAAGCAGGAACCCTCTACCGATGCCCGGTCGCCCTTGAATTGGATGGAGGATCGGGATGGCTCGCCGCAAGCGGGCGGCGCATGGTACGGTGCGATTTTCGGTTGTCAATCGGGGGCAAACGCCGCTTCACCCAATGTTCCTATGGAGTTGACAATTCGGGCGTGCGCACAACCATTCCGCCCGTTAGTCGAGATGGGTGGGCGCGTGGAGGATTGTGCCCTCGCTTGATTGTCGAGGGCGCGATCCTGCCGCGTAGAGTTGACGACTTGTGGGAGCGGTTTCCAACCGCGAGTCGCCACGGACGGGTTCGGGGAAGGGATTCCCCTCCTACGGGCTGTGGCGAATTTCCACCGATGGACTTTGTGATCAAAATGAGGGGAGGTTCATATTGGAATATCTTGCAAATGAATATGCGCCGATCTTCATTTTCATTGTGATCGCGCTGGCGATGGGCGCCGTGCCGCTGGTGCTGACGCTCTTTGTGGCGGAGCAGAAGCCGGATCAGGAGAAGCTTTCGGCCTACGAGTGCGGCTTCGAGGCGTTCGATGAGTCGCGCATGCATTTCGATGTGCGCTTTTATCTGATCGCCATCCTCTTCATTATCTTCGACCTTGAAACGGCGTTTCTCTTCCCTTGGGCCATCGTGCTCAAGGAGATCGGCATCTTCGGCTTTATCGAGATGGTGATGTTTCTGGTGATTCTGGTGGTCGGCTTCATCTACGCGTGGAAGAAGGGGGCGCTGCAATGGGAATAGAGGGGCTGCTCGAGCGGGGCTTTGTCACCACCACCGCAGACAAGGTGATCAACTGGGCGCGTACCGGCTCGCTGTGGCCGATGACCTTTGGTTTGGCCTGCTGCGCGGTGGAGATGATGCACGCCGGCGCCTCGCGCTACGATCTCGACCGTTTCGGTATCGTCTTTCGCCCCAGCCCGCGCCAGTCGGATGTGATGGTGGTGGCCGGCACGCTGATCAACAAGATGGCGCCGGCGCTGCGCAAGGTGTATGACCAGATGTCCGAGCCGCGCTGGGTGATCTCGATGGGTTCCTGCGCCAACGGTGGCGGCTATTACCACTACTCCTATTCCGTGGTGCGTGGTTGCGACCGCATCGTGCCGGTCGATGTCTATGTTCCCGGCTGCCCGCCAACCGCGGAAGCGCTGCTTTACGGCTTTATCCAGTTGCAGGAAAAGATCAAGCGCACCAACACCATTGCCCGTTAGTGTCCGATGACCGAGAGTAGTAACACCCCTTCGCTTTCCGACGATCTGGTCGCGCTGCAGCGGCAGTTTGGCGACAAGGTGCTGGCCGCCTGTGACGCGCTCGATTGCCCGGAGGCGCGGCTTGCGCGCGAGGTGGTTGTCGATGCGTGCCATTTCCTGCGCGGGCGGTTGGGCTTTGATCAGCTGATCGATCTCTGCGGCGTGGATCTCTCCGCCTTTCCCGGCCATCCTGACGACGCGCCCCGTTTCGAGGTGGTCTATCACCTGCTTTCGGTTGCGGATAATAAACGGATACGGATCAAGGTCGGCGTTGATGCGCGCGCGTTGGTCGATTCAGTGACCGAGGTGTGGCCGGTCGCCAACTGGTTTGAGCGCGAGGCGTTCGACATGTATGGTATCATCTTCAACCACCACCCGGATCTGCGTCGGCTGCTCACCGATTACGGCTTTGAAGGGCATCCGCTGCGCAAGGATTTTCCGCTGACGGGAAGGGTGGAGATGTTCTTCGACGAGAGCCAGTGGCGCTGCGTCTATCGCCCCAACGCGACCGAAAACCGCGTGCTGATTCCCAAGGTATGGCCGGAAGAACACCATGGCTGAGATCAAGAACTACACCCTGAACTTCGGCCCCCAGCACCCGTCCGCCCACGGCGTGTTGCGCTTGGTGTTGGAGCTGGACGGCGAGGTGGTGGAGCGGGCGGAGCCCCATATCGGTCTGCTGCACCGCGGCACGGAAAAGCTGTTTGAGTACAAAACCTACCAGCAGAATATCCCCTATTTCGATCGCTTTGATTATGTCTCCATGATGTGCAACGAGCACCCCTACGCGCTGGCGATCGAGAAGCTGCTCGGCATCGAGGCGCCGATTCGCGCCCAGTACATCCGGGTGATGTTCGCCGAGTTGACGCGCATTCTGAACCACTGCCTGTGGCTGGGGGCGCATGCGCTCGATATCGGCGCCATGACGGTGTTTCTCTACTGCTTCCGCGAGCGTGAGGATATCTTCGACTTTTACGAGGCGGTCAGCGGCGCCCGCATGCACGCCGCCTACTTCCGCCCGGGTGGGGTCACCGCCGACCTTCCCGAGGGGCTGCTGGAGCGCATCTGGGCGTTCACCGAGCGGTTTCCCGGCTATGTCGATGAGTACGAGACCCTGCTCACCGAAAACCGTATCTGGAAGCAGCGCACGGTGGATATCGGCGTGGTGGATCGTGAGGCGGCGCTGGCGTGGGGCTTTACCGGGCCGATGATTCGCGGATCCGGCATCGCGTGGGATCTGCGCAAGACCCAGCCCTATGATGTCTATAGCGATCTCGATTTCGAGATCCCGGTCGGTACCACCGGCGACAGCTACGACCGCTACTTGGTGCGGGTCGAGGAGATGCGGCAGTCCAACGAGATTGTCCGCCAGTGCATCCACTGGCTGGAGAAGCATGATGGGCCGGTGAAGATCGAGGATTACAAGCTGACCAACCCGCCGCGCGGCCTGATCAAAAACGACATGGAGGCGTTGATTCACCACTTCAAGTTCTTCTCGGAGGGGTACCCCGTTCGCGGTGAGGTCTATATGCCGACCGAGCATCCCAAGGGGGAGCTTGGCGTTTATGTGAAAGCCGATGGTTCCAACAAACCCTACCGCATCAAGGTGCGCGCCCCCGGCTTCGCCCACCTGCACGCCCTCGATTACATGTGCCGCGGCCACATGATCGCCGATGTGGTCACCATCCTCGGCACCCAAGACATCGTGTTCGGCGAGGTGGATCGATGAGCGATACGCTGGCATATACTGCAGAGCAGTTGCAGACGATCCACGATCTGGTGGCGCGCTATCCCCATCCCCGTTCGGCGCTGCTGCCGGTGCTGCATCTGACGCAGGATGCGTTTGGCTACCTGTCGATGGAGGCGCAGCAGTTGGTGGCGGATACGCTTGGGCTGCGGCTGATGGTGGTGCGCGAGGTGGTCACCTTCTACACCATGTTCCGCGAAACCCCGGCCGGTAAGTATCGCTTGGAGGTCTGTACCAACGCCGGTTGCACCCTGAACGGCGCCGTCGAGCTGGTGCGTCACATGTGCGAGACCCTAGGGATCAAGGTGGGGGAGACCACGCCGGATGGGCTGTTTACGGTGACCGAGGTGGAGTGTGCCGGCGCCTGCGGCGGCGCGCCGGTGGTGCAGATCAACAATGTGTACCACGAGAAGATGACCCCGGAAAAGATGGATGCGCTGATCGCGGAGATGCGGGAGGAGGCGGCGTGATTTCCGAAGATCCATCCAAGGTTACCGCCCACACCTTCGATCGCATCCATCTGCCGAACCAGCACAAGCTGGAGACGGCCAGGGCCAACGGCGCCTACCAGTTCCTGCCCACGGTGCTGTCCGAGTTCGATACCGACCGCATTATCAGCGAGGTGAAGACCGCCGGTATCCGCGGCCGTGGCGGCGCGGGCTTTCCCACCGGCTTGAAGTGGTCGTTTGTGCCGCGCAACACCGGCAAGCCCACCTACCTGCTGTGCAACGCCGACGAGGGCGAGCCCGGTACCTTCAAGGATCGGGACATCATCCGCTTCGACCCCCATCTGCTGATCGAGGGGATGATCATGGCCGGCTTCGCGCTCGGCGTGCACGACGCCTATATCTACATCCGCGGCGAGTTTGTGCACGAGGCCAATGTGCTCAACGCCGCCATCGCCGAGGCCTACGCCGCCAACCTGCTGGGCGAGCAGATCCTCGGCACCGATTTCAGCATGAACCTGACGGTGCATCGGGGCGCCGGCGCCTATGTCTGCGGGGAGGAGACGGCGCTGATCGAGTCGTTGGAGGGGCGCCCCGGCCGCCCCCGCTTCAAGCCGCCGTTTCCGGCCGTGGAGGGGTTCTACCACTGCCCCACGGTGGTCAACAATGTGGAGACCTTAGCCAGCATTCCCGGCATTTTGCGCCTAGGTGGCGAGTGGCACGCGGCCATCGGCACCCCCAACAACACCGGCATGAAGATCTTTTCGGTCTCCGGTCATGTCAACAAGCCCGGCAACTACGAGGTGCCGCTCGGTACCCCGTTGAAAACATTGATCGAGGAGCACTGCGGCGGGCTTAGGCACGGCACCACGCCGAAGGCGATCATCCCCGGAGGCTCCTCCTCCCCGTGGCTGCTGGCCGATCACTACGAGATTCCCCTTACCTTCGACGATCTGATGCAGGCCGGCTCCATGCTCGGCTCCGGCGCGATCATCGTGATGGATGAGACGGCGGATGTGGTGCAGATCGCCGCCCGGCTTGCCCACTTTTATGCCCACGAATCCTGCGGCCAGTGTACCCCGTGCCGCGAAGGCACCGGTTGGCTCGATCGGGTGATGCACCGTATTGCACAGGGCGAGGGGAGAGAGGAAGATTTCGCCGTGCTGGAGGAGGGGGCGACCCACATGGCGGGGCGTACCATCTGCGCGTTGGCCGATGGCGCGGCGGCACCGGTGTTGTCGCTGATCCGCAACTTCCCCGATGAGGTGCGCGCGCGGATGATGGAGAAGAGCGCATGACATCACTCTTTATTGACGGCAACGAGGTTGAGGTCAAGCCGGGAACCAGCGTGCTGGAGGCGTGCCGGCAGCACGGCGTGGAGGTGCCTTTCTTCTGTTACCATCCCGAGCTGTCGGTGGCGGCCAACTGCCGTATGTGTCTGGTGGAGATCGAGGGGTGGAACAAGCCCGCCGCCTCTTGCTGCACGCCGGTGCAGGAGGGGATGCATGTCACCACCCAGTCGGAGACGCTGGATGTCGATCGCAAGATGGTGATGGAATATCTGCTGATCAACCATCCGCTCGACTGCCCAGTCTGCGACGAGGGCGGCGCCTGCAAGTTGCAGGACTACACCGTGGCCTACGGCGCGGCCAAGGGGCGCTACGGCGAGGTGAAGCGGAGCGCGATCAACTACGATCTGGGGCCGTTCGTCAACACCTGCATGACCCGCTGCATCCACTGCACCCGTTGTGTTCGTTTCGCCGACGAGATCGCTGGCACCGGCGATATCGGCATGCTCGGCCGTGGCGACCGCATGCACATCACAGGCATCGTCGAGGAGTGTTTGGAGTCGGAACTCTCCGGCAACCTGCCCGATGTCTGTCCCGTTGGCGCCTTGCTCGACAAGCCTTCGCACGACCTCTCCCGCCCTTGGGAGATGACCCGCCACCAGAGCGCCTGCATCCAATGCCCGCAGGGGTGCGATATCAGTATCGAATCCCGCGACGGCAAGGTGATGCGGATCAAGCCGCAGGAGGGGGGGATTGAGCCGTGGATCTGCGATCGCGGACGCTATGTGTACGATGCCTTCGCTTCGGAGAAGCGTATTCTGCAACCGAAGATCCGTGAAAACGGCGCCTTGCGTCCCGCCTCGTGGGATGCGGCGATCGACGCCGCCGTCGCCCATCTACGGGGGAAACGGGTCGGGGTGATCTGTTCCACCGACTGGAGCATCGAAGGGTTCACCGCGATCCGCCTCTTTGTCGATGGGGTGCTTGGCGATGCCAAGTGCGGTTACGATCTCCACCGCCGCGACATGCGCGATTTCGCCTTCAGCGAAGGGTTTGCCATGACCAGCGAGCAGCTGGAGGCCGCCGATCAGGTGGTGATCCTGGGTTCGGATCTGCGTCAACGGCTGCCGCTGGTGATGCAGCGGCTGCGTAAACGGGTCAATAACGGGAAGCCGG
>WFMN01000144.1 GCA_015489095.1 Mariprofundaceae bacterium
GCGATGTTCGGGTCGTAGCGCCATCCCTTGCCGCGCACATTGAAGATCGGGGCGCCAAACTGTTCGCGCATCAGGCGGATCAACCGCTTGACCGTCGCCTCGCCGCACTCCAGCTCATCGCACAAGGTCTGCATCGCAACCGGATAACGGCGTTGGCGGAAGATGCGGTGCAAATCATAGATACGGTCGAACTTGTTCATACGGCCGCTTACCTTATTGCGCCAGATTGTCAACACAAGCAATGGGATAACCTTGCCCTCGTGACATTCGCAGCCGTCAGCGCCAAACTGCGCGGATTCACGCGCGCCTAGGAGTTGCCCCATGTCTTTAGCCACCAACCGCGATCAACTGGTCATCACCGCCGTTCAGGGGGCGGTCGCCCCCGCCCACCAATGGGCGCCGTTCGAGGTCGGCTCCGACGGCACGCCGTTTTCGTGGCCATCGACCGGCGGGATCACCTACAATGTCAAAATCGGCGATTCCGTCTTCGGCTGGGCGGGCGAACATATCGAGCCCGGTGTCTCCACCACCCTCACGCACAAAAACCGCAAGGTGGAGGCGGGCTACCAGTTCCTTGCCTGCTGCGGCAATCGCGCCCGCGTGATCAGCGGGGAGGCCAAGGGGAAAACCGGCACCGTGCTCGGCCACCACGGCGGCGTGGAGCATCTGATGCTCGACTTCCCCGACACCACCCTCGACCAACTGACCTGCGACGACAAGTTCCTCATTCGCGGCTGCGGACAGGGGCTGAAGCTGATCGACCATCCCGAGGTCGCCATCTACAACCTAGACCCCGATCTGCTGGATCGCTGGGGGTTGACGGAATGCGCCGACGGCACCATCGAGGTGCCAGTGCACGCCATTGTTCCCGGCCACGCGATGGGATCGGGCATCGGCGCGCTGTCGGTCACCACCGGAGATTACGATATTTTGTGCCACGACAAGGCGATGGCGGCGGCGCACGGGCTGGACAAGTTGCGTTTCGGGGATTTTGTCGCCGTGGAAGACCACGACAACCGCTTCGGCCGCACTTGGCGCAAAGGGGCGATCACCATCGGGGTGGTGATCCACTCCGATTCGCCGTTGGCGGGGCATGGCCCCGGGATGATGACACTGATGAGCGCGCTCGATGGCAAGCTCAAACCGCTATTGCGGGACGACGCCAACATGGGGTGTGTGCTCGGTATCGGCCGCTTTGCCTGAACCGGAAAGCGACCTCGTCGCCGCCTGTGTGCAACTCAACAGCGGTGATGATGTCGCCGCCAACCTGCAACGCACCGACACCCTGATCCGGCAAGCCGCCGACCGTGGCGCGCAACTGGTGCTGCTACCGGAAAACTTCGCCCTGATGAGCAGCGGTAACGATGCCAAAAGGCGGTTTGCTCACCAGCAGTTGCCAACCGTCATCTCCCACTTGGAACAACTCGCGAAGCAACTTGGGCTGTGGATCATCGCCGGTTCGCTGCTCACCCCGGATCGCGAAAGCAACCGGCTTCGCAACAGCGCGCTCCTCTTCTCTCCGCAGGGGGAGTGCCGTGTTCGCTACCACAAGATGCACCTGTTCGACGCGACGCTGGCCGGTCGGGAGCGATACCAAGAATCCCACCTTTGCCGTGCCGGGGAGCGTCCGGTGCAGGTTGCCGTGCAAGGCTGGACTATCGGCCTCGCCATCTGCTTTGACCTAAGATTCCCCTCCCTTTTCCAGCACTATCGCAGCCACGGATGCCACATCCTCACCATTCCCGCCGCCTTCACAGCGACCACCGGCCGCGATCACTGGCAGCCACTGCTCCAAGCGCGCGCCATCGAAACCCAATGCTTCGTGCTTGCGGCGGCGCAAACCGGCCCCCATCCCGGCGGCCGCGCCACTTGGGGGCACACGATGATCATCGATCCGTGGGGGAGGATATTGACGGAGCTTCCCGAGGGCGAAGGGATCGTCCACGCCACCCTGCACCCCGGGCTACTCACCGAGGTGCGACAGGCGATCCCGATGGAAGTTCCCGCTTGCACCGGCATCCACAACGGCTAGATTGCCCGCCGCTCGCTCGGGGAGAGGTACCGAAGTGGTCATAACGGCACCGACTCGAAATCGGTTGGGCGGCTAATCCTGCCACGTGGGTTCGAACCCCACCCTCTCCGCCATCA
>WFMN01000145.1 GCA_015489095.1 Mariprofundaceae bacterium
ATCTGGTGCATATCGAGGTTGAACTCCTCCTTGGCCTTCATCAGCTCGAACCCCTCGGCGAAGGCCTGCATCATCCCGTACTCGATGCCGTTATGCACCATCTTCACAAAGTGGCCGGCGCCGACAGAACCCATGTGCCCCCACCCCCCGCCGGAGGTACCGCAATCGGCGAACAGGATTCCCAAGGCTTTCAGCTCCTCGCCACGCCGCTGTCCCTCCTTGTAGTTGGAGTTGCCGCCATCAATGATGAGATCGCCGGCATCCACCTCGGCCGCCAACAACCCCTTGATGGTGCTATCGACAAACTGATGCGGCACCATCACCCACAACACGCGCGGCGCCGGCATCGCGGCGACCAGCGCCTCCAAGCTCTCCACCGCGGTGACATTCTCCAACTCGGCGGCCAGCGCCTGCCCCGGCGTGGGATCCACATCGTAGGCAAACACCTTATGCCCCCCCAGCGCCAACCGCTTTGCCATATTGCCGCCCATGCGACCCAACCCAATCATTGCTATGTTCATCCAACCAAACTCCTTGTTTTTACATGTCTTTACCACAACTACTCAGCCCTATTCGCAACTGTTCAGATCGCCCATGATTTGTTCGATAGCAAGGCGAACACGCTTTAGCAATTCGCGGTTGGAAACCGCTCCTACAGCCCGTAGGAGGGGAATCCTTTCCCCGAACCTATCCATGGCCGCGATGCCGACTTCTTGCGAAGTCCCTATGGGATGAGCTGAACAGTTACTGCCTAGGATCCAGCCAATCGCGCAACCCTTCGCCCAACAGGTTGTAGCCCAACACCGTGATCAAAATCGCCAACCCGGGATAGAGCGACAACCACCATGCGATCTGGATGTTATCCTTCCCCGCCGTCAGCATGTTGCCCCACGACGGGTCGGGAGGCTGCACCCCCAAGCCCAAAAACGATAGCCCAGACTCTAGCAGCACCGCACCCGCCACACCAAGCACCGAGGAGACCAGAATCGGCCCGATGGCGTTGGGCAGGCAATAACGGCTCACCAGCCGCCAACTGCTCGCCCCCAGCGCCTCTGCCGCCAGCACAAACTCGCGATGGCGCAGGCTGAGCAGCTCGGCGCGCACCAGGCGCGCCACCCCCATCCACGAGGTCAACCCGATCACGATCATGATGTTCCAGATCGAGGGCTCAAGGAAGGCGATCACCGCCAAAATGAGAAAAAAGGTGGGGAAACAGAGCACCATATCGGTAAAACGCATGATCACCGCGTCCACCCGACCGCCGACAAAGCCGGCCACCACCCCGAAGGCGATACCGATCACCACCGAGATCCCCACCGCCACAAACCCCACCGCCAGCGACACCCGCGCGCCAAAGAGCATCCGCGACAACACATCCCGCCCCAGATTGTCGGTGCCGCACCAGTGGTGCCACGACGGCGGCTGCAACATCTGCCGGACATCGATCGCCACCGGATCGTACGGTGCGATCCACGGTGCCAACAGCGCCAGCAGCGCCACCACCGCAACGATCCCCCCGCCCCAACGCATCAACGGGTTCACGGAACCGGCGGAGATCAACGGCGCGTCCGCGGATCGACCCAGCCGTAGGCCAGATCCGCCAGCAGGTTGCCGAGCAGCGTCAGAACCGCGCCGATCACCGTGATGCCCATCACCAGCGGGTAGTCGCGCGCCATCACCGCCTGATAGAAGAGCAAGCCCATACCGGGAATCGAGTAGAGCTGCTCCACAATCACCGAACCGCCGATCAGCCCCGGCACCGACAGCCCGAGCAGGGTGATGATCGGCAACAGCGCGTTGCGCAGCGCGTAGCGATAACGGATCGCACGCTCGCTCGCCCCCATGGCGCGGGCGGTGGTGATAAAATCGCTGCGGATCACATCGAGCATCCCGCTGCGCATGAAGCGGCTCATGCCGGCGATGCCACCGATGGCGGAGATCAGCACCGGCATCAGCAGGTGCCGCAACAGATCCCACTGCTGCTGCCACCACCCCATCTGTTGCCAGCCGTAGCTGTGCATGCCGGAGATCGGCAGCCAGCCGTGCTGCACCCCGAGGGTGATCATCAGCAGCAGCCCCAGCCAGAACGACGGGATGGCGAAACCGATAAAGACCAGCACCGTAAGCAGACGATCCAGCCACGAATCCTGATAGGCGCTGGAGAGCACGCCGATGGGAATCGCCACCAGCAGGATCAGCGCCATCGCCAGCAGGTTGATCCACAAGGTCACCGGCAGGCGCTCGGCGATCTTCTCCATCACCGGCCGCCCATCCGACGAGAAGGAGTTGCCGAAATCGAGCCGCGCCAGCCGCTTCAACCAGTGGTAATACTGCAGATAGAGCGGTTGATCCAGCCCGTAATAGCTGCGCAGCCGCTCGACATCGGCCGCCGACACCTTGGGGTTCATCTCGTTGCCCACCACCGACGGCTCGCCCGGCGCCAGATGCATCATGCCAAACGAAATGATGGTGATGCCGAGCAGCAGCGGCACCATCATCAGCAGTCGCTTGAGCAGATAGCCGCGCATCGGGTTAGATGCCCTCCCCCCGGTGCAGCAGCAGTTTGCGGCGGTACTCCTCGGGCTCTTTCACCTGCGTCATTGCCCCGGGACGAGGAAAGATCGCATCAAACAGCCGCGACAACCAGAAACGGAGCGCCGCCAGCCGCAACAGCCCCGGTAGCGCCTGTTGCTCCTCCTCGCGCAAGGGGCGCACGCCGCCATAGCCGCGCAACAAGGCAGCCATCCGCGCATCATCCTCCGGTTGAAGATGAATCGATAACGCATTGATTGCAATAGCGATATCCATCACATAAGACGCGCTGTGCGCATAGTAGAAGTCGATCACCCCCGACACCCGATCCCCCTCAAACAGGATATTGTCGCAGAAGTAATCACCGTGGATAATGCCGGTGGGCAGCCCATCCCAACCCTGCTCCGCCTGCCACGCCAGTTCATCGTCAAGCAGGTCGGCCGCCTCCCCGCCATAGCGTTGACGCACGGCGGGCGCCACCCGCTCCGCCGTCTGCCGCAGCCACTCCCGACCGGTGGGGTTGGCACGCGCGGGCGAAAAATCGGCACCGGCGGCGTGCAGCCGCGCCAGCGTGGCACCGGCGCTCTCTAGCTGCGCCGTGGAGAGGTGATCCACCACTCCACCGGGCAGGCAGGAGACGATACAGCCCCACTTGGTTTCCTGTTGCGCCGCCAGATAACGAAACAGCAGGTCACCGTTTTTCCTGCGCTGCACCGCGGGACAGGCCAGTCCTCGGTCGCTCAAATGGCACATCAGGCGCATGAACCACGGCAGCGTCTCTCCGTCCATGCGCTCGAAGATGGTCAGCACAAAACGGCCGCGGTCGGTGGTGACAAAGAAGTTGCTGTTTTCAATCCCGGCGGCGATGCCGGAAAAGTCGCGCAGCGCGCCGAGATCGTAGTCGGCCACGATGGCGGCGATGTCATCAAAGGAGAGTTCAGTATAGACAGACATAGGCGAAACCTGCGCCCGGCGGAGCGGGAAATCCACGCCGCCTTGGTAGGAGCGGTTTCCAACCGCGAATCGCCACGAACATTTTATTACGACAGGGACCTTCATTACAACCCTTTAATCTTTCGTTCATAGGCTTCTAACCGTCGCCGCCTAGTGTTCGCTCTTGTTCGGCGCCCGTTCCCTCCTCCCTCCCTCCTCCTAGGGCGTCGAACCTTGTTCGAGAGCAGCCCCGGCATCCGTGCCGGGGCTGTTTTCGTTTCCGGGATCCGCTAGCATTGTGCCGATGATCACCAACCCCCATACCCGTTACGGTTTCGCCAACGAAGGGTGGCCGTTCATTCTTGCAACCGCAGCACTCCTGCTGCTGACCCTGCTGTTGGGTTGGTGCGTGATGGGGGCACTCCTCCTGCTGGCGCTGCTCTTCCTGCTCAACTTCTTCCGCGACCCCGAACGCGCCACACCCAACGGCGAGGGGCTGATCATCGCGCCCGCCGATGGCCGCGTGATCCGCGCCACCAGCGATGACAACGGTGCGCGTGTCGATATTTTCATGAATGTGTTCAATGTCCATGTCAACCGCGCGCCGATGTCGGGACGCATCACCGCGATGCGCTATTTCTCCGGCCGGTTTGTCAACGCAAGCCTAGATCACGCCAGCGAGGAGAACGAGCGCAACCGCTTCACTTTGGCCGGTGATGACGGCACAGTGATCCACTTCACCCAGATTGCGGGGCTGGTGGCGCGACGCATCGTCAGCTATGTCGCCGTCGGCGACCGGGTGACGGCGGGCGCGCGCATCGGCATGATCCGCTTCGGCTCGCGGGTGGACTGCGAGCTTCCCGCCGGCTACACCCTCTGTGTGCGCGAGGGCGACAAAACGGTGGCCGGAGAAACGGTGCTGGCACGCAAGGAGGAGGCGTCATGAGCAGCGCCAAGCGGCAACGCGGGGTCTATCTCGTTCCCAGCTTCTTTACCACCCTAGGGCTGCTTGCCGGCTTTTACGCCGTCACCACCGCCATTCAGGGGCGCTTTGAGGCGGCGGCGTGGGGCATCATCCTAGCCGCGATCTTCGATATCGTGGATGGGCGCGTGGCACGCCTGTTGAACGCGGAGACCGAGTTCGGTGCCGAGTATGACTCGCTGTGCGACATGCTCTCGTTCGGCGTGGCACCGGCGGTGCTGCTCTATGTGTGGGCGCTCACCCCCTTCAACAAGGTGGGGTGGCTGTTCGCTTTTCTGCTGGTGGCCGGCGCCGCGCTACGGCTGGCGCGTTTCAATGTGGAGCACGACATTCAGGACAAACGCTACTTCCACGGCCTGCCAACCCCCGCCACGGCGCTGCTAATCGCCACCGGCGTGCTGTTCCACAAGGAGGGGAGCCACGCGCCGGTGGCCTCGATGTGGGCGATCAACGCGGTGGCGCTCTCGTGGTTCATGATCAGCAATGTCCGCTTTGTTTCCGGCAAGGATCTCGACCTCAATGTGCGCAAGCCCTTTATCGCCTTGGTTGGCATGCTGGTGGCGGTGGTGATCCTGATGGCCGACCCCTACCGCATCCCGTTTCTTCTGCTCTGCATCTACTGTCTGCACGGCCCGGCGATGAATATCTGGCAACACCACAAGGCGCGCAAACGGCGTCGCGCCATGCAGCTACGCCGCAGTCAACAGCAGGCGCCCAAGGGAGCCGCCGCTAGCGAGGAGGAACCTGACAGCGGCGAATCGTGAGCAGATCCCTTGGTCTGCCGATATCACGCCACCGCCCTCGATGCACCACGCCGCCCAACGCCCCTTCGGCGATCAGGGCGCGCATCGGCTCCAACAACGAAAAGGGCGCCCCCACGGGGTAGCGCGTCAGCACCGCCTGCGACCACAACGACACCCCGGCGAAGGTCCAGGTTGGTTCGTTGTCGCGCCGCAAGCCGACCCGTCCGGCGGCGAGCGTGAAGTCCCCCTCGGGGTGGTGCGTCGGGTTGGGAACCAGCCCCAACACCGCCCGGATCTCCGGCTCGGCCATCTGCCGCCATAACCGCGCCAGATCGATGTCGCTGATCACATCCGCGTTGCAGACCACCACCGTGTCACCGGCGGGAAGCAGCGTGCAGGCACGGCGCACGCCGCCACCGGAATCGAGCAGACGCGCCTCGCGGCTGTAGCGGATAGCGAGCCCGAATCCGCGGCCATCGCCCAATAGCCGCACGATCTGGTCGCCGTGATGGTGCAGGTTGATCGCCACATGGCGGATACCGAAGGCAACCAGATGGCGCAGCGTGTGGACAATCGCCGGCACACCCGCCACCGGCATCAGCGCCTTGGGGCGGTCGGCCGTCAGCCAGCGCAGCCGCGTTCCCAACCCGGCGGCGAGCACCACCGCCCGATCGGGGCGCGCAAGCGGGCTAGTCACGCCCCAAGAGTTCCGCCAACTGATCCAGCTTCGCCTCCGCCGCCTCGTAGCCGCGGGCGATCTCATCCTCTGGGTGGGAGAAGTCGTCCCACTGCACATCGCCCACCAGCGGTTCGATCAGCACCTCGGCGTGCTCCTTATCGTAACGGCGCAGGTAGTAGGATTTCACCAGCGACGCCCAGTCGAGCATCCCCAGCATGTGGGAGGGGCGCATGGCGCTCGACGGCTTGGCACCGACATTGACCGCCACCACGCACTGGTTGTCGCTGGCGCGGTTGCGCGCCTCCAGCGAGGGGATCTCCGACGCCATGCCGCCGTCAACATAGCGCTGCCCATCCACCTCCACCGGCGCGAAAATGCCGGGAATCGCCATGCTGGCGGCGACGCTGTGGATCAGATCCCCTTGGTCGAATACGGTGCAAGCGCCCTGCGGGAAGCTGACCGCGACACAAGAGAAGGGGATCTTGGCGTCGGAAAAATGGCGCCCCGCGCAGAGGTGGTCGGCCACGGTGATGAGCAGCTCGGCGTCCATCAGCGCGATATCGGTCGCGGCGCGCATATAGAGCAGTGACTGCCTGCCCAACGCCATCCAGCGGTCGAAAAAGGAGCCACCATCGTCATCGCTCTGCTGCAGTTGCGGTAGTTGCAGGTTGGCCATGGTCTCCGAGCGCAAAAAGGAGAGCGCCCGCTGCTCAATGGCCTCCGCATCCGGCCTGAGCGCGTACATCGCCCCGAACAGCGCCCCGATACTGACGCCGATAATCGCATCCGGCCTGAGCGCCCGCGCCTCCAGCGCCTTGAGCACGCCGAGATGGGCCAGTCCGCGCCCTCCTCCACCACCCAGCGCCAAAACAAATCCGTCGTAACGGCTCGGCAACAGGCGCGAAAACCATTTAGGCCCCATCGGCAACCTCCTCCGGCAGCGCCGTCACCGCGTAGAGCGCGTCAAACAGCCGATCACGGCTCTCACGATCCAACGGCGCACCATCCATCCGTTCCAGAAAAAAGACATCCACCAACCGCTCGCCGAAGGTGGAGATCTGCGCCCCGTGGATGCGCATCCGGCAGCGATTGATCGCCACCGCTAGGTCGGCAAGGATGCCCGGGCGATCGGCGGCGGTCACCTCCACCACGCTGTAGTGGGTGGATGCCTGCGGCAACAGACGCACCGTGGGGGTCACCTGCCGCATCAACACATGCACCTTCCAACGGCGTGCGCTGCGATGGGGCGGCAGCGGATCGCTGGTCAACACCTTGGTGATCCGCGCGCGCAACCGGGTGAGATCCGAGGCCTCGTCGGGGATCGAGCCATCCATATTCTGCACCAGAAAGATATCGATGATGTTGCCATCATCCATATCGAACCCCTGCGCCGCCACCACCGACATGCCGCAACTGCTGAAGACACCGGCCAGCGCCGCGAACAGCCCGTTGCGGCTGCGGCTGTGGATCATCACCATGGTGCCGCCATGATCATGATCGACCACCGTCTCGACCCGATCCTGCTGCGCACAGCCACCTAGGAAACGGGCAACCAGCGCCAAGCGGTGTTCGGAAAGATGACGCACGATGCCGGTCGGCAGCTTCGCCAACCCCGCCTCTGCCTGCGCCCGATCATCGGGCGGCACGAGCGCCAACGCCGCCTGACGATGGCGTTCGATCCGTTCCAATCCCCCCTCGCCGATCGTCCGGTCGCCCAACAGCGCCTGCGCGGTGGCGTGGTAGAGATCAGCCAACAGCGACCCCTTCCACACCGTCCACACCTGCGGCCCCACGGCGGCGATATCGGCCACCGTCAGGCAGTAGAGATAATCGAGCCGCTCGCGATGCTCCATCTGGTCGGCAAAATCGCCTACCACCTTGGGGTCGGAGATGTCGTAGCGCTGCGAGGTCAACGCCATCGTCAAATGGTGTTCCACCAGCCACGGCACCAGTTGGCACGCCTTCCGATCCAGACCCGCCTTGTGGCAGAAGTCGCGGGCGATCTCCGCTCCGACCTCGGAGTGGTCGCCCTCCATCCCCTTGGCGATGTCGTGAAAGATCAGCGCCAGATAGAGCAGTTCCGGGCGGGTAATGCGCGCCATCACCTCGGAGGCCAGCGGGGTACGGCATTCGCGCAGGCCGTGCTTGAAGTTGCGCGCCTCGGCCACCGCGCGGATGGTGTGTTCGTCCACGGTGTAGGCGTGGTAGCGGTTGAACTGCCCTAGGCCGACCACCCGACGAAAGGCGGGGATAAACCGCCCCAGCACCCCGGTGTCGTTCATCGCCTTGACCGCCCACGCCACATTGCGGCGGTGGCGCAGAATCTCCATGAACACGGCATACGCCTCCGGCATCTGTCGCAATTCGTCATCGATCAGCAGCACATCGGCACGGATGCGGCGCAACACCCCGGAAGAGAGGTTGCGGTGCCCCTGCTGCGCCATGCGGAACACCTGCAGCAACCGCAGCGGCTGCTCGCGAAACACCGCCTCATGGCCGATCTCGATCCGTTCATTCACCTCGGTCAGGCCGTGTTCGATCGCATGGCTGCGGCCGAACACCCTAGGGTTGAGCAGCTCGTGGAAGTGCATGGTAATCATCCCCGACAGCCGCACCACCCGACCGGCGTGACGGAAATAATCCTTCATAAAGTGTTCGACCGCCGGCCGCTTATCGCTGCGATACCCCATCCTCTCCGCCAGCAACGCCTGCTGTTCGAAACTTAAGCGATCCCGCGCCCGACCCTGATGAAGGTGCAGCCCGATCCGGCAGCGCCACAGAAAGTCGTCGGCGGAAAGCAGTTGCTGCCGCTCGCGGATCGACAGCGCGCCCGACCCCACCAAATTACCGCCACCGGCAACCCCGTACCACGCCTTCGCCAACCAAAACAGGGTCTGGATGTCGCGCAAGCCGCCGATCCCCTCCTTGATGTCCGGCTCCATCAAAAAGGCCGTTTTTCCGGTGCGGGTGTGGCGCTGCTTCATCTCCTCCAGCTTGGCCTGCACAAACTGCTGTCGCCGCCGGCGGAAAAAGTTGGTGATGTTCTTCTGCAGCGAGCAAAACAGCTCACCGCGACCGAAGATCAGCCGCGCCTCCATCGCGGCGGTGGCGGTGTTCCAATCTTCGCGCATCGCCGCCACGCATTCGCGCACGGTGCGCACCGCGTAACCGATCTTCAGCCCCATGTCCCACACGGCGTAGAGAAAGGGCTGCACCTTCTCCATCTCCGCCTTGTCCGCGCCGGCGGGGAACAGAAACCAGAGGTCGAGGTCGGAGCCCGGCGCCAGCTCGCCGCGGCCGAAACCGCCCACCGACACCAACTCCACCCGCCCGATCAACTCCGGCGCCAACTGGCGCCACAGCTTGCACAGCAGCACCTCCGTGCGATCGGAGAGCGCCTGCGCCATCTCCTGCCCGCTGGCGCCGACATCGAACATCTCTTGGATATATCGGCGGTTTTCCTCCAATTGCTTCCGAATCTGCTCCGGGTCGTGGGCATGGGGTATGGCGGTGCTCATCGCATCAACCCTACGAATCTGCAACCAACAGTCGAACTCGGAGCGCATCAAAGGTAGTGTCGCGGCTCTAAAACCACCTAGGAGCGAGATGATGATCGATTTTTCGGATAGAGACGGTTGGATTTGGTTCGATGGCGCAATGGTGCCGTGGCGCGAGGCCAAGGTGCACGTACTCACCCACACGCTGCACTACGGCATGGGGGTCTTCGAGGGGGTGCGCGCCTACCAGACCGACAAGGGACCGGCCATCTTCCGGCTCGATGACCACACGAGAAGGCTGTTCCAATCGGCGAAGATCATGAACATCCCGATGCCGTTCGATGCCGCCACCATCCGTCAGGCGCAGCTCGACGCGGTGGCAAAAAACAACCTACAGTCGGCCTACCTGCGGCCGATCGTCTTCTACGGTTCCGAAGGGATGGGGCTGAGGGCGGACAATCTCAGGCCGCATGTGGTGATCGCCGCCTGGGAATGGGGCGCCTACCTCGGCGAGGAGGGGCTGAACAACGGCATTCGCATCCGTACCTCCTCCTACTCCCGCCACCATGTCAATGTCTCGATGTGCAAGGCCAAGGCGTGCGGCCACTACATCAACTCCATGCTGGCGCTGACCGAGGCGCTGCGCGACGGCTTCGACGAAACCCTGCTGCTGGATGTGGATGGTTTCGTGGCCGAGGGGAGCGGCGAAAACATCTTCATCCTGCGCGACGATGTGCTCTACACCCCGGATCTCACCTCCGCCCTCGACGGCATCACCCGGGCGACCATCATCCAACTGGCCACCGAAGGGGGAATCAAGGTGGTGGAGAAACGGATCACCCGTGACGAGGTCTATATCGCCGACGAGGTCTTCTTCACCGGCACCGCGGCGGAGGTCACCCCGATCCGCGAGGTGGATGGCCGCGTGATCGGCGATGGCAAGCCGGGTTCGGTGACCCGCGCGCTGCAGGATGCCTACTTTGACGCCGTCCGCGGGCGGGATACCGCCCGCCACCACTGGCTGTCGCTGGTGCATCCGGAGTAGCCACCCTATCACGGGGTGACGGCCGGTTGACCGTACGATGAAGCGGTTTCTCCGCTGGTGGAGCGGGCTGTTTCGCACCTTCCGCGGCCGGTTGGCGCTCACCTATATCGCGGTGGAGCTCTCCATCCTGCTGCTGTCGGGCGTGCTGGTCTATTGGCTGCTCACCGCCCAGATCTACCGCGAGATCGATGAGCGCATCGCGCTGCAATGCGCGACACTGGTGGCGGAGATGGAGCGCTCCAGCGAACGCTTCTGGCCGTTCCATCTGGAGCAGTTCGCCAAACATTTTCCCGGCACCCTGCAACTGGTCAACTCGCTGGGCGAGGTGCTCTACGCCAGTGACCGGCAGATCATCCGCCACGGCGGAGAGAAGGTGCCGAAGGCGCTCGCGCGCGCCATGCGCGAAGAGAATCCCACCTTCGTCTCCACCGATTCGCTGCTGAAAAAGGCGAACATGCGCGTGGTCTCCATGCCGGTACACCGCAATGGCCAGGTGGTGGCGGTGGTGATGTTGGGGCGCAGCACCGAGGATGTGCGCGAGGTGATGCAGAAGCTCTACATGCTGGGAGGGGTGTTGGGGCTGATCTCGATGTTGATCAGCGGCTGGGTGGGCTACATCATCGCCGGGCGCGCCTACAGCCCGCTGCGGCAGATCATCCGCACCGCCAAGGCGGTCGCCGCCGGCGACCTAAGCCGCCGGCTGAAACCGCGCGGCGACGACCCGGAGATGCAGTCGCTGGAGCTGGCGCTCAACAAGATGTTCAGCGAGCTGGAGGCCAGCTTCGCCGCCCAGAAGCGCTTCACCGCCGATGCTTCCCACGAGCTGCGCATCCCGCTGACCATCCTGAAGGGCGAGGTGGAGGTGGCGCTGCGTCATCCGCGCAGCAGCGAGGAGTACCAAGCCCACCTGCGCCAGCATCTGGAGATGATCAGCCGCATGCAGCGCATCGTGGACGACCTGCTCACACTGGCACGCGCCGACGCCGGGCAACTGGAGCTGGTGCAGGAGGAGGTCGATCTCACCCTGCTCCTGCAGGAGGTGGGGCAGCACCATCTCATCCTTTTCGCCAAGGATCAGATCTCGCTGGAGATGGATATCGAGGAGGGGCTCACGGTCAGCGGCGACCCCCGCCAGTTGGAACGGGTGATCTACAACCTGCTGAACAACGCCTACAAGCACGCTCCGCAGCGCTCGTCGGTCTATCTCCACGCCAGAAGCGAAGGGGGATCGGTGCACATCCATGTACGCGACGAGGGCGAAGGGATCGCCCCCGAACATATTGAGAAGCTGTTTGTCCGCTTCTTCCGCGCCGACGACTCCCGTGTGCGTCAGCAGGCCAACAGCGGCGCGGGTCTGGGGTTGGCCATCTGCAAGCACATCGTCCACGCCCACGGTGGCTCCATCCGGGTGGAGAGCTCCCCCGGCATGGGCGCGGAGTTCATCATCACCCTACCGCGGGCGTAGGAGACCTACCCCAACAGACCCAACAGCACCGCCGCCAGCATCAGCAGCCCCAGCTCGCTCCACTCCACGCCGGCGTGGATGGCGGCGCCGCGCATGCCGCCTAGGCGGTTGCGCAGCAGCCAGTACCACACGGCGATCACCAGCGGCGCCAACCACATCAGCGGCGACAGCGCCCCACCCAGCAACCACAGCGCCAACGCCCAGAAGCCGGTGGCGTTCCCCTCCTGCTGCGCGTTGTCATACAGCGACTGCGCCACCGTGTCGTCGGCGGCCGGAGGAATGGAGGCGACACACCACGCGGCGCCTAGGCGCGCCCATGCCGGAATCAACACCAACGCCCACCACTGGCCGGCGCGAATCAACAGCATCAGCAGCACCAGCTTGGCCGCCACCAGCAGCGCGGTCTGCAACGCGCCGCCGGCCGGCGCGCCGGCGCAGCGATCCGCCATCGCCGCCGCCCCGACCACATGCGCGCCGCCATTCACCCCGTACCAGGCTAACAGAGCGACCACCGCCCCGAGCCAGGGGTCGATACCACCACCGATCTTGCCGACCACCATCACCAGCAGCCCGATGGTCAGTCCAATCACCGGAAACCAATCCCTACCGACGGCGAAATCGTGCGCCTCTCCGCTCGAAGGATCCCGTGTCAGTAACGAAAATGCACTACAACAACCCGTTGACATATCTATAAACCTCTCTGTTAATCCTTGATCATTACATGCTGTTTGCCATCGACATCAGCATTTTCGCTTCCTAGCCTCCACCCAAAATCACAGCCATCAATGGAGACACCCATGCCCAAAGCATCTGGCCACAGCATGCAAAATGCAACCACCAGAGCCCCCTTCCCCGCATCGCGCAAGGTCTATATTCAGGGATCACGCGATGATATCCGCGTTCCGATGCGTGAAATCACCCTCGCCCCCACCCGAAGCCGTCACGGTGAGGAGCCCAACCCTCCGCTATTGGTGTACGACACCTCCGGCCCCTACACCGACCCGGATGCCTCCATCGACCTGAAACAGGGGCTGCCCCCCATTCGTCAGCCGTGGATCGCCGACCGTGACGATAGTGAACCGCAGCGGGAGCCAGCCTCCGACTTCAGCCGGCAGCGCCGTAACGATCCCGCGCTGGATCACCTGCGTTTTGCCCACCTGCGCACGCCGCGCAAGGCCAAACCCGGCGGCAATGTCACCCAGATGCACTACGCACGCGCGGGAATCGTCACCCCCGAGATGGAGTTTGTCGCCATCCGAGAGAATCAGCGCCGCGAACAGTTGCAGGAGATCGCGCCGCAACACGCAGGCCACCCCTTCGGCGCCGCGATCCCCAAGGTGATCACCCCGGAGTTCGTGCGTGACGAAGTCGCCCGCGGGCGGGCGATCATCCCGGCCAACATCAACCACCCCGAGCTGGAGCCGATGGCCATCGGCCGTAACTTTCTGGTGAAGATCAACGGCAACATCGGCAACTCCGCCCTCGGCTCCTCCATCGAGGAGGAGGTTGATAAGATGGTGTGGGGCATCCGCTGGGGCTCCGACACCATCATGGATCTCTCCACCGGCAAGAATATCCATGAAACCCGCGAGTGGATTATCCGCAACGCCCCCGTCCCGATCGGCACCGTCCCCATCTATCAGGCGCTGGAGAAGGTGGACGGCATCGCCGAGGAGCTGTCGTGGGAGGTGATGCGCGACACCTTGATCGAGCAGGCGGAGCAAGGAGTCGATTACTTCACTATCCATGCCGGCGTGCTGCTGCGTTATGTGCCGATGACCGCCAATCGACTGGCGGGGATCGTCTCCCGCGGCGGCTCGATCATGGCCAAATGGTGCCTTGCCCACCACCGGGAGAACTTTCTCTACACCCATTTCGAGGAGATCTGCGAGATCGCCAAGGCCTACGATGTCGCCTTTTCACTCGGTGACGGCCTCCGCCCCGGCGCCATCGCCGATGCCAACGATGAAGCACAGTTCGCCGAGCTGCACACCCTGGGCGAGCTCACCCAGCAGGCGTGGCGGCACGATGTGCAGGTGATGATCGAAGGGCCGGGGCATGTGCCGATGCAGATGATCAAGGCCAACATGGATGAGCAGCTAACCCACTGTTTTGAAGCGCCGTTTTACACCTTAGGGCCGCTCACCACCGATATCGCCCCCGGCTATGACCACATCACCAGCGCCATCGGCGCGGCACAGATCGGCTGGTATGGCTGCGCCATGCTCTGCTATGTCACCCCCAAGGAGCACTTAGGCCTGCCCGATCGTGAAGATGTCAAACAGGGGGTGATCGCCTACAAGATCGCCGCCCACGCCGCCGACCTCGCCAAGGGGCACCCCGGCGCGCAGGCGCGCGATGACGCACTCTCCAAGGCGCGCTTTGAGTTTCGTTGGGAGGACCAATTCAACCTCTCCCTCGACCCCGACACCGCGCGCCGCTACCACGACGCCACCCTGCCCAAGGATTCGGCTAAGGTGGCCCATTTCTGCTCGATGTGCGGGCCGAAGTTCTGCTCGATGAAGATCACCCAGGATGTGCGCGACTACGCCGCCCAACACGGCGTGGAGGAGGAGCGGGCGCTGGCCAGCGGCATGCAGGAAAAGGCCGACGAGTTCGTCGAGCATGGTAGCGAGATCTACCAAGAGGCATAGTAACCATTCATCTCATCCCATGTTTTGCCCGATACCTGCGTTGAAAACTGCTCATGTGCGAATAAGCACACTGCGCGTTTTCGCCTTGCTATCGAACAAACCACGGGCGATCTGAACGGTTACGGTTATCAAATACAAGGGAGACGACATCGTGAAAACAGCAGCGGATATTATGAACCCCAACCCACCTTACTGCGAGGCCGACACCCCGATTGCGACGCTGGCCGCCCGCTTCAACGATGAGGCGATCAGCGGCGTGCTGGTGGTCGATGAGGAGCGGCGCCTGCTCGGGGTGGTCACCGAAAGCGATCTGGTCGATCGTCAGGCCAGCCTCCATATCCCGACCGCGCTGGCGATCTTCGACATGGTGATCCCGCTGGGGGAGCAGCGCTTCGAGCGCGAGGTGGAGCGGCTCAAGGCGATGACCGCCGCCGATCTACTGGAGGCACTGCCGAAAACCATCACCCCGGACACCTCGCTGGATGCCATCGCATCGTTGATGGAGGACGCCCATATCCATCACCTGCCGGTGGTGGATGACGACAACACCATCGTCGGTATGGTGACCAAACGGGAGCTGATCCGCGCGCTGGCGGCGCGCCCGACCGCATCGTAACCGCAGAGGGCGATGGCGTGCTGCTCGGCGATGAGGAGGCCACCATCGCCGCCGCCCGCGCGCTGGCAGCGGAAATCACACCCGGAACCTGCCTCGCGCTCCACGGCGAGCTTGGCGCCGGAAAAACCTTCTTCTCCCGCGCATTGATGCGTGCAATGGGAGTCAAGGATGAAGCAATCCCCAGCCCTACCTACGCCATCATCCAGCCCTACCAAGGCGACCGTTTCCCCATCGCCCACATGGATTGGTACCGCATCGACGATGCCGATGAACTGCTGACCATCGGGGTGGAGGAGTACCTGCAACCGCCTTGGGTCGCCGTGATTGAGTGGCCGGAGCGCGCGCCCAGCCTGCTGCCGCCATCCACCCGCCACCTCACGCTCACCATCGACCCCCGCCGCCCCAATGCGAGGCACCTCGACATCGGCTAGGGTTGCCGCCATGAACAATTTACAACAAGACGACGGATTCGGGGAAAGGATTCCCCTCCTACCGACTGTAGGAGCGGTTTCCAACCGCGAATCGCCACGGACGGACTTGTTGCGATGGGATCAACCATGAACCGCAGCCAACTGTTCCACCACCTGCTCAGCCAACGCATCCTGCTTCTGGACGGCGCCATGGGCACCATGATCCAGCGTCACAAGCTGGAGGAGGCCGACTACCGCGGCAGCCGCTTCGCCGACTGGCCGAGCGAGCTAAAAGGCAACAACGATCTGCTCTCGCTCACCCAGCCGCAGATCATCCGTGACATCCACACCGCCTACCTCGACGCCGGCGCCGATATCTTGGAGACCAACACCTTCAACGCCAACGCCGCCTCGATGGCCGACTACGGCATGGAATCATTGGTGTATGAGCTCAACCGGGCGGGGGCGGCGCTGGCACGCGAGGCCGCCGACCGGGTGGCAACCGAGGAAAAACCCCGTTTTGTCGCCGGTGTGCTGGGGCCGACCTCGCGCACCTGCTCGATCTCGCCCGATGTCAACGATCCCGGCTTTCGCAACATCACCTTCGACGAACTGGTCGCCACCTACAGCGAAGCAACCCGCGGCCTGATCGACGGCGGCGCCGACCTCATCCTCATCGAAACGGTGTTTGACACCCTCAACGCCAAGGCGGCCGTCTTCGCCGTCAAGCGCTTCTTTGCCGAGCAGGGGATCACGCGCCCGATCATGATCTCCGGCACCATCACCGACGCCTCCGGCCGCACCCTCTCCGGCCAGACCGCCACCGCCTTCTACAACTCACTGGTGCACGCCGAGCCGGTCTCCATCGGTCTCAACTGCGCGCTCGGCGCCGCCGAATTGCGCCAATACATCGAGGAGCTCTCCAACACCGCCTCCTGCGCCATCAACGCCCACCCCAACGCCGGGCTACCCAACGCCTTCGGCGGCTACGACGAAACCCCGGAGGATATGGCAGCCGAGATCCGCGAGTGGGCCAAGTCCGGCTTTCTCAACATCATCGGCGGCTGCTGCGGCACGGGACCCGAACATATCCGCGCCATGGCCGAGGCGGTCGCCGGCATCCCACCGCGCCCGAAACCTACGCGCACGCCGTTCTGCCGCCTCTCCGGCTTGGAGCCGCTTCACATCACCACCGATTCGCTGTTCGTCAATGTCGGCGAGCGCGCCAATGTCACCGGCTCCGCCCGCTTCAAGCGGCTGATTATGGCGGGCGATTACGCCACCGCGCTCGATATCTGCCGCGAGCAGGTGGAAAACGGCGCCCAGATCATCGACATCAACATGGACGAGGCGATGCTCGACGGCGTGGAGGCGATGACCACCTTTCTCAACCTGATCGCCGCCGAGCCCGACATCTCCAAGGTGCCGGTGATGCTCGACTCCTCCAAATGGGAGATTATCGAGGCCGGGCTAAAGTGCATTCAGGGCAAGGGGGTAGTCAACTCGATCTCACTCAAGGAGGGGGAGGAGCCCTTCATCGCCCGCGCCAAGCTGCTGCGCCTGTATGGCGCCGCTGTCATTGTGATGGCCTTCGATGAGCAGGGGCAGGCCGACAGCTACGCGCGCAAGATCGAGATCTGCCAACGCTCCTACACCATTCTGGTGGAGCAGGTCGGCTTTCCGCCGGAGGATATCATCTTCGACCCCAACATCTTCGCCATCGCCACCGGCATCGAGGAGCACAACAACTACGCCGTCGATTTCATCGAAGCGACCGGCTGGATCAAGCAGCACCTGCCCTACGCCATGGTCTCCGGCGGCGTCTCCAATGTCTCCTTCTCCTTCCGCGGCAACAATCCGGTGCGCGAGGCGATCCACTCGGTCTTCCTCTACCACGCCATCAAGCGGGGAATGACGATGGGCATCGTCAACGCCGGGCAGCTGGCGGTCTATGACGATCTGCCGCGGGAGCTGCGCGACCGGGTGGAGGATGTGGTGCTCAACCGTCGCCCCGATGCCACCGAGCGGCTGCTGGAGATCGCCGACAACTATCGCGGCGACGGCACCACCGCCAAGAAGGAGGATGACGCCTGGCGCAAGCTGCCGGTGGCCAAACGGCTGGAGCACGCGCTGGTCAAGGGAATCGACACCTTTGTTGACGAAGACACCGAAGAGGCGCGGCAGGCGTTTTCCACCCCGATCGAGGTGATCGAAGGCCCCTTGATGGATGGCATGAATGTGGTCGGCGACCTCTTCGGCGACGGCAAGATGTTCCTGCCGCAGGTGGTGAAAAGCGCGCGGGTGATGAAAAAGGCGGTCGCCTACCTGATGCCCTATATCGAGGCGGCCAAGACGGAGGGGAGCGACAGCTCCAACGGCAAGGTGTTGATGGCAACGGTGAAGGGCGATGTGCACGATATCGGCAAGAATATCGTCGGTGTCGTCTTGCAGTGTAACAACTTCGAGGTGATCGACCTCGGGGTGATGGTGCCGGCGACCACCATCCTGGATACCGCCAAGCGCGAAGCGGTGGACATCATCGGCCTCTCCGGGCTGATCACCCCCAGCCTCGATGAGATGGTGCATATCGCCAAGGAGATGACGCGGCTCGGCTTCACCACCCCGATCATGCTGGGCGGCGCTACCACCTCGAAAGCGCATACCGCGGTCAAGATCGCGCCGGAATACGACCATCCGGTGGTATGGGTCAAGGACGCCTCGCGGGCGGTGGGGGTGGCGCAGAACCTCATTTCTGCCGCCCACCGTGCTGACTTTGTGCAGAAAACCCGCGATGAATACAAAGCGGTGCGCGACCGTTATCTAGGAAGACAACAGCAGATCGCTTGGCTGCCGCTGGCGGCCGCCCGCGCCAACCGTGTGCAGATCGACACCGCAGCCCTCCCCCCGGCGCCCAACAGCAGTGGCGTCACGGTGCTGGATCCGATCGATCTGCGCGAGATCCGTCGCTACATCGACTGGACCCCCTTCTTTTCGGCGTGGGAGATGAACGGCGCCTACCCCCGCATCCTCTCCGACCCCCACAAGGGCAAAGAGGCACAGAAGCTGTTCGACGAGGGTCAGGCGTGGCTCGATCGCATCATCAACGAGGGGTGGTTCCGTGCCAAGGCGGTATTCGGCCTCTTCCCCGCCCGTCGCACCGAAAACGACAGCGTCATCGTCTATGAAGACGACGACCAGCAGCGGGAGCTAACCCGTTTTCACTTCCTGCGCCAACAGCAGGACAAAAAGGACAGCCGCGCCAACCTCTGTCTCGCCGACTTCGTGGCGCCATGCGGTGGTGACCATCTCGGCGCCTTCGCGGTCGCCATCTTCGGCGCCGAGGAGCGTGCCAAGCGGTTCGAGGCCGACAACGACGACTACCACGCCATCATGACCAAGGTGCTGGCCGATCGGCTGGCGGAGGCGCTGGCGGAGCTGCTTCACCACCGCGTGCGCACCCGTGACTGGGGCTACGCCGCCGATGAATCACTCTCCATCGATGCGATGATTCACGAGCAGTATCAGGGCATTCGCCCGGCGGCGGGCTACCCCGCCTGCCCGGAGCACAGCGAAAAGGGAACCTTGTGGCGCCTGCTCGGCGTCGAGGAGGCGATCGGCGTCAAGCTCACCGAGAGCTACGCCATGCTACCGGCGGCGGCGGTCTCCGGCCTCTACTTCGCCAACCCGGAGGCGCGCTACTTCACCGTCGGCGCCATCAACCGCGATCAGGTGGAGGATTACGCCGCGCGCAAGGGGATGACCGTCGCCGAGGCGGAGCAGTGGCTGGCGCCCAATCTGGGCTACTGAACCAGCCCCTCAAGATCCGCCAGCATCGGGAACCAACGGATGATCCAACTGGAGATGACGCTGAAACTACCGAGAAAGATGAGGATGCCCACCAGCATCAGCAACACGCCGGAGAGCTTCTCCACCAGCGCAAGGTGACGCTTGAACCCCTGCGACCAGCGTAGGAACGCGTCGGTCGCCAGCGCCGCCAGCAGAAAGGGGATGGCCAGCCCCGTCGAGTAAACCGCCAGCAGGAGAATCCCGTGCATCATCTCCGCCTGCGCCCCGGCCACCGCCAGAATCGCTCCCAAGATCGGGCCGATGCAGGGGGTCCAACCGAAGGCGAAGGCCGCCCCCAACAGCAGCGCTCCCGCGCCGTGACGCGCATCGACCCCGCCGGCATCGAAGCGGGTGTCCATCATCAACAGCGGAATGCGGACGATGCCGGCATAATGCAACCCGAACAGCACGATAATCGCGCCGGCCACCTTCCCCAGCATCTGCATATGCCGCAGCATCCACTGCCCCAGCAGCGTCGCCGACGCGCCCAGCGCGATAAACACCAAGCTGAATCCGACAATAAACCACACCGCCTGCAAGAGCGCCCGCCGTTTCACCCCCGTGGATCGCGCATCCTGCTGCC
The DNA here is from genome assembly GCA_015489095.1 of Mariprofundaceae bacterium. Taxonomy (GTDB): domain Bacteria; phylum Pseudomonadota; class Zetaproteobacteria; order Mariprofundales; family J009; genus S009-29. Next base: position 19,986 of record WFMN01000145.1, read on the forward strand.
GCAGCTCGTTGACGGAGACCCCCGAAATATAGGAGAGATATGCCGGAACCAGCGGCAACACACAAGGGGAGAGAAAGGACAGCAATCCGGCAATCAGCGCCCCCGCCATGGTTACTTCAATCATCGGCTCTCTCCTATCGTATGAGGAAGATTATCGCTCAACATCGTATGGGGAAGATATCGCTCAACCGCTATCTTGCCGATGGTAGGGAGGCGGATAGCGTTGGCAACCGAATCGTGCCAAGGGGGATTGCAGATGTCCGACAATGAGCGGGAGGCCATCATCGCTTCGATCAGAAAACGCCAAGAAAACATCGCGGTCGCGATCGGCGTGACCATCGCGATGACCCTCTCCACCTTCTTCTTCACCTACGCCCTGCTGGTGGATCGGGGGCTATCCGGCGCGCTGTGGATGATGGCGATCGCCACCGTGGTGATGCTGGGCATCCTGATCAAGCTCAAATCGGTCGCCTTTTTTGTTGTTCGCCTATGGCTCGGCTGGCAACCGCGCTACAAGGCAGTGCTGGCAACGATGACCGCGACAGCGCCCTGATCGTCATCCATCCACCTGTTTCTGCCGCTTCACCCAGCGTTCGAACCCGGCGTAGGCCTGCATAAAACTGGTAAAAATCGCCACCGGCGCCTCGCAGACCAGCGATTGCCCCACGCTGCGCAGCATCGTCTCTTCACGGCGCAAAAACTTACTTCCCCCGTAGATCATCGCTCCCGCGGTGGCCTTTCCGCTCCGTTTCAACCGGGTTACCCACTCCTGCTCGCCGTGGATCATGATCAGCCACTTGGCATCGGAGGCGCAGTCTTGGCTGATCATCTCGCCCGCTTGAAACTCGCGCACCGTGGATGACTCCGCCAGCCACTGCCGATCGTCATCCGCCAGCTCGGCAAACGCGGGGTGTTCATAGGTGAGCGAGCGGATCATCCGCTGTTGCACCACCTTCATCAACCGCTCTCCGGCAATGGGCGAATGCGCCATCAAATCGCGGATGGTCTGATCGGAGAACTTCAGCAGACGGGCGTGTTCATGGGCACGCACCGTGGCCGAACGGGGGATGGCGTAGATGCAGGCAAACTCACCGAAATACTCCCCCGCCTTCAGGTTGGCCAACAACACCCGTTTTCCCTCCGGTGTGGTCATCTCCACATCCATCGAGCCGCGAAGGATCAGGAAGAAGCTCTTGCTCACCTCCCCCTGAACCACCACCGCGCTGCCGCTACCGCTCTCCAGATACTCCCCCTGCAGCAGAAACTCGCGCACCTCTTGATCCGACAACTGCTCCACCAGCGAGAATTGGCGGATCTCCGCCTGCTCCACCTCGGCGCCGCTACCGGCCATGATCTGCGCCATGCTCTCCATGTCGTTGATGGTTTCCGTGTCGGGGTAGCGCAGTTGGCGGCACATGGCCAGCAGCCCCAACTCCTCGCTATAGCGCCCGGCGGTCTGCATCCGCCGCGCCATGTTCATCGCCAGCGAGGCCGCGGCCTCGGTTTTTCCCGCCTGTTGCAGCATCTGAATCAGCGGACGCGCCAGATGCAAATCGTCGGGAAAGAGCGGCAACAGATCGCGATAGATCTGGAAAATACGGCCATGTTCCGACATGGTAACCTCCTAAGCCAACCGAACCCTGATGCCAAGGTCGCCGATCTTCGTTGCCACCGCCTGCATCCATTCCGGCGAGGGCGCAACCACCGCCTGCTGATGGGATGGACGCAGCGGAGCGTAAAGATGCACCCCCGCTATCCGCGGCGCAAGCGGCGCGATCAGGCGCAGATAGTGATCCACCACCGCGTCGCTTGGAACCGCATCGCCATCGCCGGCGGCGGTCACTAGGCAGGTTTGGATCCAAGTCGGGCAGCAATCGGCCGCCTGCTCCACCTGCCACCGCAACCGCTCCGGACGCATCGTCACCCCGTTCACGCGGGCGATGGTGGCGGCATCGCCGCCATCCACCTTGATCCACACCTCTCCGCCACGCGCCGCCATGGCGCGCAACCCCTGCTGTACCAGCGCTTTTCCGCAGTAGGAGCCGTTGGTGATCAACCTGAGCGGCACGGTGGCGGGCAGCCCCGCCTCCTCCATCATCGCCACCAGCAGCGCCACGATCTCGGCGAACTGCGCGCTGCTGGTCGGCTCGCCATTGCCGGAGATCGCCACATCCGAGAGCCGCTGCATCCCCTCCGGCAGTTCCCGCCGCAGGAAATCGCCCCGCAACACCCGGCGCAGCATCGCGCTGAACTCGTCACGCAACAGCCCTAGATCAATCGTCGGCGCATGGCCGCGCGCCAGGTTGGGCACCTGACAGTAGCAGCAGCGCCAGTTGCAGGCGTTGTTCGGGTTGAGGTTGACCCCGATCGACAGCCCCCCCGCCCGGCGCGACGCCACCGGATAGATGTAGCGCATACCGGCGGCATCACGATCATGGTCGTCCGTGGTCAACATCAGCCTTCGTCATCCAAGGCGGCGTGGGTCACCGAATCCAGTTCCAACAGACGCTCGGCGCGCTCGGCCGGCAACGCCTCCACATCCTTGAGCTTACGCGCCATCACCCGGGTACGCACGCTGGTCTGGTCGATGGTGTTGGAGGCGGTCTCCAGCTGCCGTTTCAACCGCTCCAGCACCGCACCGAACTTGCCAAACTCGGTTTTCACCGCCGACAGGGTGGTCCACACCTCGCTGGAGCGCTGCTCGATCGCCAAGGTGCGGAACCCCATGCGCAGGCTGTTCAGGATCGCCGACAGCGTGGTGGGGCCTGCCACCACCACGCGGTAATCCTGCTGCAGCCGCTCGACCATCCCCGGCTGGCGCAGCACCTCCGAGTAGAGCCCCTCGGTGGGCAGAAACATGATGGCGAAATCGGTGGTATGGGGCGGCGCGATGTACTTGTCCGCAATCTCCTTGGCCGACGCCTGCACCGCCCTCAGCAGCGCCGCGGTGGCGCGCGCGACCCCGTCGCTATCCGCCTGTTCGGCGGCGTCGATCAACCGCTGGTAATCCTCCTGCGGGAACTTGGCGTCGATCGGCAGCCAGACCGGGCGATCGTCCGATGTTCCCGGCAGGCGGATGGCATACTCCACCGTTTTCGCCGATCCGGGGCGGGGCTGCACATTGTGCGCGAACTGCTCCGTGGTGAGGATCTGCCGCAGGATGTCGCCGAGCTGAAACTCCCCCCAAGTGCCGCGCGTTTTCACATTGGTCAGCATCCGCTTGAGATCGCCGACCCCGCTGGCGAGGTGCTGCATATCGCCCAGCCCGCGCTGCACCGCCTCCAACTGCTCGCCCACCAGCTTGAACGACGCCCCCAGCCGCTTCTCCAGCGTGCTTTGCAGCTTCTCATCCACCGTCTGCCGCATCTGTTCCAGCTTCTTTTCGTTGCCCTCCTGCAACGACTCCATCTGCCCCTGCAGGGTGTCGCGCAGCCGCTCCAAGCGGCTCTCGTTGGAGGCCACCAGCGCCTGCACCCGCTGCTCGACCGCCGCCAGCCGCTCCTGCTGGCTATTGCCGATGTCACGGATGGTGGAGGTCAACAGATCGGTGGCCACCTTCTGCGCCGCCAGCAGCTCCTCGCGCAGGCGACGCGCATCCTCGGCAGCCTCCGCGCGGCTGATGCGCAACTCGTCGCGCACCCGCTCCGCCTCGTCCCCGCCGCGTCGCATCACCAGCAGCGCAACGCTCACGCACGCCAACCCCAGCGCAATCCAACCCACAACATGCTCCATGGTTACTCCTCCGCTTCGGGATCAGCCGCGATCGCCACCATGGCCGCGATCAGCCGATCCAACTCGTCGTGACCGATGGTGTAGGGGGGCATGGTGTAGAGCAGCTTGCCGAAGGGGCGCAGCCAGACGCCGCGCGCCACCAGCCGCCGCTGCACCTTGGCAACATCAAGCGGCCGCCGCATCTCAACCACCCCGATCGCCCCCTTGACCCGCACATCGGCCACCCCGTCGTAGCGACGGCAACCGGCCAGCCCCGCCTCCAGCCGCGCGGCGATCGTCGCCACCCGCGTTTGCCACGGCGAATCGAGCAGCAGGTCGATGCTGGCCGAGGCGACGGCGCAGGCGAGCGGGTTGGCCATGAAGGTGGGGCCATGCATCAACACCGGCTGCGCGCCGGCCGCGATTCCTTCGCGCACCCGCCGGTTGGTCAGCGTCGCCGCCAGCGACAGATAGCCGCCGGTCAGCGCCTTGCCCACGCAGAGGATATCGGGGGAGATCCCGGCCTGCGCGCAGGCGAACAGGGTACCGGTGCGCCCAAACCCGGTGGCGATCTCATCTAAGATCAGCAGCGCGCCGTAGTGGTCGCACAACCAGCTGACCTCCCGCACAAAGCGCGGGGCGTAAAAGCGCATCCCCCCCGCCCCCTGCACCACCGGCTCCATGATCACCGCGGCAATCTCGTCGTGATGCGCGGCAAGCAGCGCGCGCATGCTCTCCAGCTGCGCCTCGCACCCACCCTCCCCTTCGGGGGCATCGGCAAAGAGGTGGTCGGGCAGCATGCCCGCAAAGAGGTGGTGCATGCCGCTTACCGGGTCGCACACCCCCATCGCGCCGAAGGTGTCGCCGTGGTAGCCGTGGCGGATCGTCAACAGCCGCCGCCGCTTCGGCTCCCCCTGCGACTGCCAGAACTGCAGCGCCATCTTGATGGCCACCTCGACCGACACCGAGCCGGAATCGGCGAAGAAGAGCGCCTCCATCCCATCGGGGGCGATCGCCAACAGCCGCTCGCCGAGGGCGGCGGCAGCCGGATGGGTAAGGCCGCCGAACATCACATGCGCCATCTTGTCGAGCTGGGTGCGCAGCGCCGCATCCAGTTGCGGCACGCGGTAGCCGTGGATGGCGCACCACCACGACGCCATGCCGTCGATCAGCCACCGGCCGTCCGCCAACCGCAGGCAGACCCCCTCCGCCGCCACCACCGGATAGCAGGGATCGGTCGCCGGCATGGCGGCATAGGGGTGCCACAGGTGGTCGCGATCAAACGCCAACCACTCCGGAGCACAAGGCTGCGGCATCAGCGTGTAGGGGAGGCGAGCGCCCGCAGCATCTCCTCCACCGCTTGGGACGCCTGCTTCAGCGCCTGCTGATCACGGCTGGTCAGCACGATCTTTCCCCACGGGTTTCCTTCGCACAGCTTGGGATAGGAGCCGATCTCCACCGTGGGGAAATCGTGCTGAATCTGCTCCAGTTGGCGGAAAAAGCGGCTCTCGAATCCGTGAAACTCGATCGCGTGGCGGTAGATGGCGGCGCCGCCGAACCGCGGCAGGATGCGCTCCAGTTGCGAACGGAAGATGGCGGGCACTCCGGCAAGGACAAACACCCCGTCGATGGCCGCGCCCGGGGCGATCGACTTCGGGCAGACCACCGGCGTCGCTCCTCGCGGCAAGCGCGCCATGCGCCGCCGCCCTTCGTTGAGCTGATCCTCGCCGTAGTGGTTGCGCATCAAGGCCAGTGTCGCCTCGTGGGTCAAAAGCGGAACCCCCAGCGCGGCCGCCACCGCCTCCATGGTGATGTCGTCATGGGTCGGACCGATGCCGCCACTGGTGATCACCGCATCTGCCTTGGCGCGCAGCCGCGTGAGCGTATCGACGATGGTGGCGTGGTCGTCGGGGACGATCGCCACCTCGATCAGACGACAGCCGCGCGCAAACAGCGCCTCCGCCACCACATGGCTGTTCCCCTCGCGCGTTTGGCCGGAGAGCAGCTCGTTGCCGATCACCACCATGGCCGCGCTTGCAAACCGCGCCGCCGTCATGAGGAGCCCCGATCGGGAAGCGGCTGCAACACCTCGTAATTTCGCAGAATATTGCGATGAAAGGCGTCGGGAATGCGCGCCCAGTCAAGCACTTGAATCAGAATGGGGATGGTCGATTCCTCCAGCGCCTCCCGGAAGCGGAGCAGCTCTCCGGGGGCGAGCGGTGTCAATTCCGGGGTGCGAATCACCAGATCAAGATCGCTGCAGTCATGCGCGCTGCCATCCACGCGGCTGCCGTACGCCCAGATCGCCACCGGCTGGGTTAGCGTCCGCGCCGCGATCTCCAGAATACGCTGCCGATCTTGCGCCCTAAGTTTCACTGGATGGATTTCGGATGGCGGTGGACAACGCCTTGGCATCGGCAATGAACTGGGGCAACAACGGCAAGGTTTTCTCCGCCAAATCCACGCCGTAATCGTGTGCGGTCGAATTGCGGTTGTCGCGATAAAGCAACCACCGTTCCACCTCTTCCAGCGTCAATAGCCCATGGTGACCGGCGTGACGAAACAGCGCCTTGAACGGCAGTTGATCCACCGCCTTGGAGGAGTGAAAGTAGGGTTTCAGCGCCTTTCTCAGCAGCTTCCCCGCCTGCTCTAGAATAATCTCGAACTCCTTGATCGTCGCCGAGCGGTAGAGGTCGTAATCGATGTGATCCGCATCCGTCTGCTGCAGCATCCGTAACGCCTTCTCCAGCGTCTGTATGCAGCGATCAAGGAAGGCGGTGTCGATCGTCACCACACGCCCCCCGTCAGGCGGCGATCCACTGCCATAGGTCGCAAGAGAAGCCGGTCGCCGGTAGATCGCGGCCGTGGGCGGCCACCATGGTGTCGTAGCGCCCGCCATGGAGCAGCGGAGAGGGAACCCCTTGCGCGTAGCCACAAAAGATAATCCCGCTATGGTAGAGAAAGCGGGGGGTCAGCGCGCCGTCGATGACGATGCGACACCCCTCCCCCAGTCGGGACTGCACCGCCTGCCGCAGTGCACACAGCGCCTCCACCACATCGGCGAACTCCGCGCTCAGATCGGCGTGGCGCTGCAAAAAGGATTGATCCGCCTCGCCTCTGGCCATCGCCAGCAGGATATCCGCCACCTTGCCGTCCACCCGCTCCCGTTGCAGCCGCTGCTGCAGATCCTCGGGCGAACGGCGGCGCAACAGCGCCACCCACGGCGCGAGATCGCACCCCGCGCCCAGCAGGCTGCGCAGCAGGCCGATATGGCCCAGTTGCAGCACCGGCGCGGAAAAATCGGCCGCACCCATCGCCTGCCCGGCCAGATGCAACACCTCGATATCGCCCGCAAGGCCGGCGATGCCGAACAGCTCCACCCCGGTCTGCCACTGCTGGCGCGCGCCGTACCCCCCTTCCGCCCGCGCCAGCACCACGGGGCCCGAATAGTGCAGCCGCAACACCTTATGCCGGCGCAATCGGGTTGCCACCAACCGTGCCACCTGCGGCGTGATATCGGGGCGCAGCGCCAACTGGCCGGCGTCGGCCGGATCGGAGAAGATGATCGTCTGCTCCGTCAGAAACCGACCCGCGCCACAGGCCAGCGATTGCGGCCGCTCCACCACCGGCGGAATCACCTCCTGATAGCCGGCCTCCGCGAACAGCGCCGCCAGCCTGCGCTGCATGGTGCGCAGCGCCTCCGCCCGCACGCCGAAGGCGTCGTCGATCCCCGCCACCGGGCGCAGTGCCGCCTCGTTGACCATCGGCCGCTACCCCCCGATCCGGATCAGGCGCGCCAGCGAAATCGCCTCCAGCGCCGCCAACTCCTCCAGCACCGCATCATCGGGAATCGAATCGACGCTCACCAGCGCCACCGCCCTCCGGTCATCGCCATGCCGCCCCAGACGGAAATCGCCGATATTGATACCCGCCTTGGCCAACACCGCGCCGACACCGGCGATCACACCGGGCTGATCACGGTTTTCCAGAAAGATCATCGAGCCGCGCGGCTCCATCTCCAGCTCACAACCATCCACCGTCACCAAGCGCGGACGGCAGCCGTCGAAGACCACCCCCTCCACGCAGCGGTAGCCGTCATCGCCCTCCACTTCCACCCGGATCAGGCTGGAAAAGTGGTCGCTGCCATCGCGTGCCACCTCCGCCACCTCGATGCCGCGATCGCGGGCGATCACGCCGGCGTTGACCGCGTTCACCTGCTCAAAGCTGTGCGACAACAGCCCCTGCAGAATGGCATTGACCAGCGGTTTGCGGTTCATCCCCGCCACATTGCCCTCGAAGTGGATCGCCACCCGGTTGTAGCCCGGCAGCATCACCTGACCGAGAAATTCGCCCATCCGTTCGCAGAGATCGGCAAAGGGGCCGAGCTCACGCGCCTCATCCTCGGTGAGCGACGGCACATTGATGGCGTTTTTCACCGTCGATTGCAGCAGATAGTCGGCCATCTGCTCCGCCACTTGAATCGCCACATTCTCCTGCGCCTCGTCGGTCGAGGCTCCGATATGCGGCGTAAAGGTGACATTCTCCAATGCAAACAGCTTGTTGTCGCGCGCAGGCTCCCGCGCATAGACATCGAGCGCCGCCGCCCGCAGATGGCCCGACTTGCAGGCCTCATAAAGCGCATCCTCATCGACAATGCCGCCACGGGCGCAGTTGATCAGAATCGCCCCCTTCTTCATCCGCGCTAGGATATCGGCGTCGATCAGGTTGCGGGTCGCATCGAGCAGCGGCACATGGATGGTGAGCACATCGACCAGTTCCGCCAGCGCGGCGACCGTCTCCACCTTGGTCACCCCCATCGCCTCGGCACGCTCCTGCGAGATGAAGGGGTCATAAACAAACACCGTCATGTGCAGCCCGCGCAGGCGGTCACAGACGATAGCGCCGATGTTGCCGGCGCCGATCACCCCCGCCTTTTTGCCGGTCAACTCCATCCCCATGAAGCGGGACTTCTCCCACTTGCCGGCGCGGGTAGAGGCATCGGCCTGCGGGATCATCCGCGCCGCCGACACCAGATGGGCGATCGCCAGCTCCGCGGTGGTCACCGTGTTGCCGAACGGGGTGTTCATCACCACCACCCCGCGGCGCGAACAGGCCTCGACATCGATGTTATCGACCCCAATCCCGGCGCGGCCGATCACCTTCACCCTGGTGGCGGCATCCAGCAGCGCCCCGCGCAGGGTGGTGGAGGAGCGCACGGCGATCCCGTCGTAGTCGCCGGCAATGGCGAGCTTCTCCGCCTCCGACAGCCCCGGCTTGTAATCGACCTCCACCCCGCGGCGGCGAAACACCTCCACCGCCTGCGCGCTCATCTTATCGGCAATCCACACCTTGGCCATGGTGGTTACACCTTATCGAAACGGTCAGCCAGCACCCGCTGCGCCGCCGCCACGCCCGCGCCCATGGTCACCTCGGCACCAAAGCGGTCGAGCGCGATCTCGATGGCGCTGATCGCGGTAATGATATCAAACAGATCGTAGTAGCCCAGATGCGCCACCCGCACGATCTTGCCCTTCAAGTGATCCTGCCCGCCGGCGAAGGTGACCCCCATGGTGTCGCGCAGATACTTCACAAAGGCGGCGCCATCCACCCCCTCGGGCACGAAGGCGCCGGTGGCGGAGGTGGCCGGGGCGGAGGAGACCAGCTTCATGCCCAGCGCCGTCAAGCCGGCGCGGGTCGCCTTCGCCAGCAGCGCATGACGGGCGTAGAGCGCCGCCATCCCCTCCTCTCGCATCATCTTCAACACCTCGTTGAGGCCGATAATCAGCGAGGCCGCCGGCGTCCACGCGGTGGTATCCTTCCCCTTCATCTGGCTTTTGCGTTCGGTGGCGAGGTCGAAATAGAAGGTGCTGCACGAGGCGGACTCCGCCAGCTTCCAGTATTTCTCCGAGCAGGCGATCATCGCCAGCCCCGGCGGCAGCATGAACGCCTTCTGCGAGCCGGAGATCACCACATCCAGCCCCCAGTCGTCCATCGGCATGTCGATCACACCTAGGGCGGTAATGGCATCGACCACGGTGACGCAGCCATCCATCTTCGCCGTCAGCGCGGCGATCTCGCGGATGGGATGCTCGGTGGTGGTGGAGGTCTCCGACGCCTGCACAAACACACCCTTGGCCTCAGGGTGGTCGGCCAGCGCGGCGGCGACGGCATCGACCGACACTGCGCTGCCCCACTCCACCTTGATCTCGACCGCGCGCACGCCGTGCTTGGCAGCGATCTTGCCCCAGCGCTCGCCGAACTTGCCACCATTGACATAGATGATGGTGTCGCCGGGCGAACAGAGGTTGACTACCGACGCCTCCATCGCTCCGGAGCCGGAGGAGGCGAGCATCAGCGCGTCATTCTTGGTCTGGAACACCTCCTCGAGCATCTGTTTGGTCTCGGCAAAGATGGCCGAAAACTGCGGCGTGCGGTGGTGGATCATCGGCTGTGCCATGCGCAACAGCACGCGCTCGGGAACAGCGGTAGGACCGGGTGAAAGCAGGTATTGTTTGATCAACGAACATCTCCATTTTGAAATCTAGAATCAGGGTTGCGCATGGTAAGAGACGCCGGTTGCAATGCAAACGGGGCATCGCGGCCATGGAGGGGTACGGCTGTAGGAGCGGTTTCCAACCGCGAATGATCGTGACCATGGAGGGCTACGGCTGTAGGAGCGGTTTCCAACCGCGAATGATCGTGACCACGGACGGGTTCGGGGAAAGGATTCCCCTCCTACAGGTTGCCGGCGCGCTAGCCCCCCTCCTTCAGCCCCAGCTTCTGCAGGCGGTAGCGGATTGAGCGAAAGCTGATTCCCAGCAGTTTGGCCGCCTTGGTCGCGTTCCCCCCGCTCTCGTGCATCGCCTGTTGCAGCAGCTCGCGCTCGATGCGCGCCATCCAGACATCGAGATCGACTCCCGACTCGCGAAACGCCGCCAGCGACAAATCGCTCGGCATCCCAGAGCCGGAGAGATCCTCGATCAGGCTCAGATCCAGCTCCCCCTCGTCGGAGAGCGCCACCAGCCGCTGCAGCATGTTTTCTAGCTCGCGCACATTGCCCGGCATCGGCAGTTTCGCCACCTTGTCCACCAACGCCTTCGGCGCGGGACGCTCCGCCTCGCCGGTGATGCGCGCCAACAGCTTGCTGATCAGCAGCGGCAGATCGTCGGTACGCTGGCGCAGCGGCGGCAGATGCACCGGCACCACATTGAGGCGGTAGAAGAGATCCTCGCGGAAGTTCCCCCGCTTCACCTCGGCGTCGAGGTCGCGATTGGTGGCGGCGATGACCCGCACATCCACCTTGCGCTCCACCTGCTCACCCACCCGGCGCACACTGTGCTCCTGCAGCACGCGCAGCAGCTTCACCTGCGCCGACAGCGGCATCTCCCCCACCTCATCGAGAAACAGCGTTCCGCCGTTGGCGGCCTCCACCAGCCCCTCCCTCTCCCGATCGGCGCCGGTAAAGGCGCCCTTGCAGTAGCCGAACAGCTCCGCCTCGAACAGCGCTTCGGGAATCGCCGCGCAGTGCACCGGCACCAGCGGCCCCGTGGCACGGGCGGAGGCGGCATGGACAAAACGGGCGCAAAGCTCCTTGCCCGTGCCCGACTCCCCGCTGATCAACACCGTGAAATCGCGCCTAGCCGCCCGCAGCAACCGCTCGCGCACCCGTTGCATCGGCAGCGAGTCGCCCAGCAGCATCCCGCGATCGCCCTCCCGCGGCGCGACCTCCTCCTCGGGGGCACCCTCCTGGCGCAGATGCGCCAACGCCCGCTCGATCGCCTGCCCCAGATCATCGGCGGAGACTGGCTTGGTCAGGTAATCAAACGCCCCCATCTTCATCGCCTGTACCGCGGTGTCGGCGCTGGCGTAGGCGGTGAGCAGAATCACCCGGGTCGCCTCGCACCCCGCCACCCGCTTGACCACCTTGAGGCCGGAATCGGCCTCCTCCATGCGCAGATCGGTCACCACCACATCGAACGGCCGCCGATCCAGCGCCGCCAACGCCTCACCCACCCCGCCACACTGGGTAACACGGTGTCCGCGCTGCTCAAGGCTTAACGACATCACCAGCCGCGCGTTGGCCTCGTCGTCCACCAGCAACAGATCAGCCATCGTTGCACACCCCCGTTACCACGAATCTCGCCCCGCCGTCGCGGTTCTCCACCCGCACCTGCCAGCCGTTGGCGTCACACACCTGCTTCACCATCGCCAGCCCCAGCCCGGTGCCCGACTTTCGGCCGGTCACAAACGGTTCAAACAGCTTCGGCATCATCTCCATGCTGATGCCGCCCCCCTGATCCTGCACCACCAACTCCCACCTTTTTCCCTGCAACGGACGCATCGAGATACGCACCTCGCTTCCGGGGCTGGCGTGGAGCAACGCGTTGCGCAGCAGGTTGTCCACCACTAGGCGAAAGTGGTCGGCATCCACCATACACTCCGTCACCGCGCAATCAATGGTCACCGTCACCGCGTCATCAGCCGTCATCTGCGCCAACGACGCCGCAAGCAGCGCCTCCGGGTTGCACGGCTCGGACGAGGGCTGAAGCGGGCTGGCATACTGCAACATCGAGGTAACCAAGCGGTTGAGCCGCTCCACCTCCTGATGGATCGCCGTTTGCAACTGCGTCATCACCGCCGGCGGGCTGTTGCCCAGCAACTCCACCGCCTGCCCGATCGTCTGCAACGGGTTGCGTATCTCATGCGCCAGCATCGCCGCCATCGACCCCAGTGCCGCCAGCTTCTCCTGTGCCACCAGCCGCCGCACCACCTCATCGTACTGCACCTGCACCTGCGCGCGCCCCTGCTCCGCCGCCTGATGGGCGTGCCGCAGCCGAGAATGGCGTTCGACCACCGCCGCGATCACCCCGCCGACCAGAAAGAGCAACGACACCTGCAACAGGATATGGAGTGGAGAGAGCGGCGCCATCGAGAGATGCAGCCACCACGCCGTGGCGTAAGCGGAAAGCACAAACCCCGCCGCCGCCACCACGGTGAGTGCGAGCACCATCACCCGGTTGCAAAAGGGTGCCGCCGCGATCAACACCAGCGCGAACAGCCCCGGAAACGGGCTGAGCAGCCCGCCGGTTGCCGTCATCAATAGCGTGATCAGCACCATATCAACCACAAAGGTGAGCCCCACCCGCGACGAGAGCGGCCACGGCAGATAGGCCTGCAACAGCCACTGCATCGGCAGCAGCAGCGGCACCAGCAGGTAGAAAAGCGCCGGCGCATGGGGGTCGATCAGTAGCATCTGATCGCGGAAGGTGGCGATCAACACCATCACCAGCACCACCACTGCCACCCGCAGCACCATCAACCGCCGCAGCGCGCGCAGTTCGTTCTCCTTTTCAGCCGGTTGGATGCTGTTCAAACCGTTCCAGCTACAACCGAGTCGAGCGGCCAACGGGCGCGTGCGTCCCAACGATCGCGGGCGGGGATGGGCAGCCCTTGGCGATGCCGCAGCCACGCGGCGTAGGCGATCATCGCCGCGTTGTCGGTACAGTGGCTTCCCCGCGGCAGATGGAGGCGCACCCCCTGCCGGCCACAGCGCGCGGCCAGCATCTCCCGCAGCCGCCGGTTGGCGGCCACCCCGCCGGCGATCACCAGATCGTCCACCCCCTGCTGGCGGCAGGCCGCCAGCGCCTTGGTCGCCAACACCTCGCAGATCGCCTGCTGCAACGAGGCCGCCACATCCGCCACCCCGTCGGCTGAGGCCAGCAGATCGGGTTGGTCGCGCAGCAGGTAGGCGACAGCGGTTTTCAGGCCGGAAAAACTGAAATGGAGATTGGGCTTGCGCAGCATCGGACGGGGAAAGGCGAAACGCGCGGCCTCCCCCCGTGCCGCCGCATCGGCGATCGCGGGGCCTCCGGGATAGCCAAGCCCCAACATCCGCGCGCACTTGTCGAAGCACTCGCCGGCGGCGTCATCCACCGTCTGGCCGAGCAGCCGGTAGCGGCCGACACCATCGACCCGTACCAGCAGGGTATGGCCGCCGGAGACCAGCAGCGTCACCGAGGGCTGTGGCAATGGATCGCCCCCGATCCCCGCCGCCAGCAGATGCCCCTCAAGGTGGTGCACGGGAATCAGCGGCAGCCCGCTTGCCGCCGCAAGGCCACGGGCGTAGGAGACCCCAACCAGCAGCGCCCCCATCAGCCCGGGTCCTGCGGTGACGGCGATGGCATCGATATCGCGCCAATCGCGGCGGCAATCCACCAGCAACGCCTCCACCATCGGCGGCAGCGCGCGCAGGTGTTCGCGCGAGGCAAGCTCCGGCACCACCCCGCCAAAACGGGCATGTAGCGCGACCTGCGAGGCGATGCGCTCGCCGATCAGGGTCGCCTGCCGCCCCGCTCCCGCGAGCAGCGCCACCGCGCTCTCGTCACACGAGGTTTCAATGGCGAGGATGTTCATCTTGGTCGGTGGGTGATGTTTTTACCACGGAGGCACGGAGAGCACGGAGGGAAAAAGGTCATTCCGGCCTCCGAGCCGGAATCCATCCCATCCGGCACCTTGGTGGATACCGGCCTGCGCCGGTATGACGGTTTTCACCGCGGAGGCGCGGAGAGCGCGGAGGGAAAGGGAAAGTCATTCCGGCCTCCGAGCCGGAATCCATCCCATCCGGCACCTTGGTGGATACCGGCCTGCGCCGGTATGACGGTTTTCACCGCGGAGGCGCGGAGAGCGCGG
>WFMN01000146.1 GCA_015489095.1 Mariprofundaceae bacterium
ATGAACCACGAAGACACAAAGACACAAAGGAAGATGAGAATGTCATCCCGGCCTCCGAGCCGGGATCCATTGCCATGACGGCAGCGCAAGAAGATGGATGATTTGTAGGAGAGGTCTCCAGACCCCGAACCCCGCAACACGCGGGGGCAAAGGTGTTACCGCGGAGGCGCAGAGGCGCGGAGAAGGATGAAACTCGTCATCCCGGCGCAGGCCGGGATCCACCGAGAGCGCACGCCCCCATGGATTCCGGGTCAAGCCCGGAATGACGGCCGCCCTTTTTCCCTCCGCGCCTCTGTGGTAAAAACCGTCACGCCACCCCCTTCCCGAATGCCAGCAGCAGTGCCATGATCGGCAGTGCCGAGTTGATGCGGCCGTCGGCGACCATCGCCATCGCTTCACTGCGGGAGACCCAGCGGCGGCGGATGTCCTCGCCCTCATCGGCCACGCCGAGCCGGTCGCGTTGCGGTTTGCCGCTATCGACCTCGGCCATGAAGAGGGTGATCTGCTCGGAGCAGGCGCCGGGCGATGGGTACCAGCGCGGCGCTCCCAGTGGATGCAGCTCCTGCGGCAGGTAACCCGCCTCTTCCAGCGCCTCGCGTCGCGCCGATTCTTCGGCGGTTTCGCCGTCATCGATCATCCCGGCCACGATCTCCACCAGCCACGGGTGCTCGCCGCGCGCCGCGGGACCGATGCGAAACTGCTCCAGCAGCAGCACGCTGTCGCATGCTGGATCATACAGTAGCACTCCGACCGAGTTGCCCCGCTCCAGCAGTTCGCGCCGCACCTCCATCGTGCCGCCATCGAAGCGGTCGTGGCGAATCTCGTAGGCATCGACCGCGAACCAGCCGCGATAACAGGCGCTGCGTTGGCGCACGCTGAACCGCATGGCGCTACTTGCCTTCGACGGCAAACCCCTTGCAGCCGCGGCGCATGCCGACCGGCCCGGTGCGGGTCATCTCCACGATGCCGATCGGGGTCAACATGCGCAAAAAGGCGTCGATTTTTCCGCACTTGCCGGTCAGCTCCAGGGTGTAGGAGCTGTCCGAGACATCCACCACCTTGGCGCGGAAGACATCGGCCATGCGCAGCACCTCCGCCCGCGTCTCGTCCTTGGCCTGCACCTTGACCAACACCAGCTCGCGCTCCATGTGCGAAGTGCGTGAAATATCTTCGGTTTTGATGATCGGGATCAGCTTGTTCAACTGCTTGTTGATCTGCTCGATGATATGCTCATCCCCCCGCGTCACCAGCGTCATCCGGCTGACGGTCTCATCCAGCGTCGGCGCCACGCTGAGGCTTTCGATGTTGTAACCACGGGCGGAAAAGAGCCCGGCAACGCGGGTCAGCACGCCCGATTCATTCTCTACAAGTACAGTAATGGTGTGTCGCATAACAGATGGTGATCTCGCATATTAACAGTGGGATAGGGTGTCAGCGCAGGCTAGGCCAAGCGGCAGCAGGGAGAAACGATATAGAGCCATCCGCGATTGTCCATGCGGGCAGGGTCGCGGATGGCTTTATCGCAATGCCTGTTGCAGCGCATGCTGGTGGTTGGGGTAAAAATGGCCCGCCCCTTCGATCAGCTTCAGCCGTGCCCGCGGTACCTGCTCCGCCCAGCGCATCACCGCGCTGGCGGGTACCACCTCGTCGGCGCTCCCCTGCACCACCGTCAGCGGGCGGCCGTTGGCGGTCATAAAGCTGAAATCGTAGTGCTCCACCGCCGGCGAGACGGCGAACAGCCGCGCCACCCGGTCGTCACCGAAGGCGGCGCGCAGCCCGGCGTAACAGCCGAACGAGAAGCCGGCCATCCATAGTGGCGCGGCGGGAAGCCGCCGGTTGAGCCAATCCAGCGCGCACCGGGCATCGTCGCTTTCGCCCACGCCGTCATCCCACGCCCCTTCGCTCTGCTCCACGCCGCGAAAATTGAAGCGCAACACCGCGCACCCCTGCTCCTCGAAGGCGCGCGCCATCCAATAGACCACCTTGTTGCGCATGGTGCCGCCGTAGAGCGGGTGGGGGTGGCAGATCACCACCGCCGGCCGCGCATCAACGCCGGGCTGAAAGATCGCCTGCAGCTTGCCGGCCGACCCGGGGATGAAGAGCCGCTGGTGATTCAAGCCAACAGCGCGCGGTAGCGTTCGGCATCGAAGCCTGCGGCAACCGCCTTGCCGTCAACCACCAGCAGCGGCCGCTTGATCAGCGACGGGTTGGCCGCCATCAGGCGCAGCGCCTTTGCCTCGTCCACCCCTTCCCGCTCGGCGGCATCCAGCCGCCGCCAGGTGGTGCCGCGCCGGTTGAGCAGCGCCTCCCAGCCGAGCGCGTCGGCGGCTTTGCGCAGTAGCGATAGATCTGCGCCCTCTTTTTTGTAATCGTGGAAGGTGTAGTCGATCCCCGCCTCCGACAGCCATTTGCGCGCCTTGCGCATGGTGTCGCAGTTGGGGATGCCGTAGAGGTCAATGGTCATGGTGAAACTCCCGGATGGGTGGTGAATGGGGTGCGGTAGCAGAGTGGTGCCAATACTCTTTCCTCCGCGGCTGGAATCCAAGTTCTTGGCATGGATTGCCGGCAGCCATCAGTCATTCCGGGCTTGACCCGGAATCCATGCGGGTCGTGGTGTTCATGGATACCGGCCTTCGCCGGTATGACGACCTCCCTCCGCGCCTCTGCGGTGAAAAACA
Organism: Mariprofundaceae bacterium; assembly: GCA_015489095.1. Taxonomy (GTDB): domain Bacteria; phylum Pseudomonadota; class Zetaproteobacteria; order Mariprofundales; family J009; genus S009-29. Next base: position 2,679 of record WFMN01000146.1, read on the forward strand.
TCCTTAGATCGGAATCCAGTGGATGCCGATCTGTCACACCGGGCTTGATCCGGTGCCGGTATGCCGGTGGATGCGGTAATCATCCAGCCGAAAGCGTCGGCGCGCAAGGATAAAGCCGGTGACCGGTTCGGGCGAAAGGCTGGTCACCTCTCCGGTCATGTTCTTGCGGTAGAAGGCGCTGCAGTCGGCGTTCTGCCACACCGTTTTCGCCAGCTTGGCGCGCATCTTCTTGCTGTAGGCCTCCTGCAGCTCCGGTTTGGGCTCGATGGCGCGGATGGCGGGGTCGCGCTTCACCGCCGCGATCGCCTGCGCGATGTAGTCGGTCGCCACCTCCATGTAGGAGAGCTGCGAGCTGTGGCCGGAGCCGGTGTTCGGCCCGTTCACCTTGAAGTAGTTGGGGTATCCAGCAACGGTGAGCCCCTTGTAGGAGGTGGCCTCCCGCTCCCACTCGCGGTTGAGGTTGCGCCCGCCGCGCCCGAAGACCTGAAAGGTCAGCGCCCGCTTCATGTCCGAATAGGCGTAGTAGCCGGTGGCATAGACGATGATATCGAGCGGGATCTCCTTGCCGTCGTTGGTCTGGATGCCCTGCGGGGTGATGCGGGCGATGCCGCTGATATCGACCTCGACATTGTCGCGGGCGAGCGCCGGCAGGTAGCTGTTGGTGGGGATCACCCGCCGGCCGCCCAGCTCGTAGTCCGGCATCATGTGGCGGCGTAGCTTCTCGTCCTTGATGTAGCGGTCGAGCTGCCGCTTGAGCCTGCGGCGGTAATAGGCCTTCATCCAGCGGCTGATGGTGACCAGCCCCGGATAGCGGCGGAAGGCGACAAAGCGGATGTCGTAGAAGCTGAACACCAGCAGCCGGATCAGGTGGCGGATGCCGGGCAGCGTGCGCAGGCGGCGCTCAAGCGCGCCGTACTCGCGATCCGAGCGGGGCAGGATCCACTGCGCCTTGCCCATGAACAGGGTGAGATGCGCGACCTCATCGGCGATGGCGGGGACGATCTGCGCCCCGGAGCAGCCTGAGCCGATCACGCCGACCCGCTTGCCGGCGTAGGAGACCGTGTGGTTCCACTGCCCGGAATGGAAGATCGAACCCTTGAAGCTGTCCGCTCCTTCGATGTGGGGGATGTGCGGGTTGGCCAGCACGCCGCTGGTGTCGATCACGAAGCGGGCGCGATATCGCGCGCCGGATGCGGTCTCCACCAGCCATGTCGCCTCGCGCTCATCATAGGTGAGGCGGGTGACGCGTTGGTTGGTTCTCGCCTTGGCTCGCAGGCCGAACTTGTCGATGATGTGGTTGGTGTAGGCCAGCAGTTCGCGCTGCGGGGCGAAGGTTTTGCTGAACGGGTAGGGGATGAA
>WFMN01000147.1 GCA_015489095.1 Mariprofundaceae bacterium
CCGCATACCAGCCGCCCCGCCCATCGTTCAGCCAGATGTTGATGCCACCAGCCTCTTCGCCCGCGCCGGCCTTGGCGGCCACGATATCGGGCCAGCCATCGGCGTTGACATCGGCAAAGCGCACTTGGTGGTAGATACCGCTTTCGGTCGGCGCCGAATGGAGCTCCCAGGTGGTGCCGTTCGGCCGCCACACCTGCAGCCCCTTGGTGTCCCCCTGGCCGCCGATCAGCACCATCAACTGCCCGTCACGATTGACATCGGCCACATCGAACGCCCGCGGCTGCATGGTGGTCTTGGCGCCGGCAAACGACTTCCAACGCCCCTGTCCATCTCCCTGCTGCAGCGAAAAACCGGCACGGATGCCGCGACTGGCCAGCAGGATATCGAGATGCCCATCTTGGTTCAGGTCGGCAAATTTCCCCACATAACCAGGTGTTTGCAACTGCGGCCCCACCAGCCGCATCGCAAACGAGGGGTGCGGAACCGCGCGGTCGTTGAGCGACACCGTCGGCTGCGGCACCACGGTGCGGCACGACGCCAGCAGCGTCAACACCAGCACCCATCCCCACCAGCGCAGCGTTGTGAACCATCGAAGCGACTTCATATGTAAGCCAATGCAAGGGGAAACCATAACAAAGTCAAGCAGCAATGGACTTTCTCCCCCGTCAAGATGCAGCATGCGCCTCACCACCACCCCGCAGGAGCCGCGCGCAGCCACACCCATGGAGATCATCCGTAACATCTTTGCCACCCATGGCCGTTTCTCGCCGACGGAGCGCAAAGCGTGGGCAATCAGCCGCCGCCTGTTCCGGGAGAAGGCGCTTTCCAACGACGATATCCGCGCCCTCATCGCCATCGGCGGCGAGGGTGTCACCCCCTTTCGCATGGTGCTGGAGCGGGATGGCGGCCGCCACGGCAGCGCCCGCAGGGAGGCGATCGTCGATGCCCTCCACGCCGCGCCCGAAGCCGACCAGCACGCATCGACCGTCATCGCGCTGCTCGCCAGCTTCATCGAGGATCCGGAGGGGATGGTCGGCGCCAAGGCGGTTGCCCATCTCGCCACCTTCGGCCCCAAGGTGGATGGGCTGCTGATGAAGGCATTGGGCAGTGGCAACCGCTGGACTCGCAGCTACGCCGTCCGGGCGCTGGGGGCGTTCGGCACCGTACGCGCCGTGCCGACGCTGATTCGGGCGCTGCAGGATGACGACGAGCGGGTACGCAGCGACGCCGCCGAGGCATTGGGCACACTGGGCGACAGCCAAGCGACCCAACCGCTCCTCTCCGCGCTGGCCGACCCCAACTGGCTGGTGCGCGAAAGCGCCAGCAGCGCCTTGGCGGCGCTCAACGACCGGGAGGTGGTCGAAAAACTGACCCGCTTCCTGCACGATGAGGATCCCCATGTGCGCGCGCAGGCGGTGCGCACACTCGCCCATCTCGATCCGTCGGTCGCGCTAGCGCCGCTGATTCACGCGCTGGACGACGACCATTTCGAGGTGCAGTGGGATGCCGTCGATGGGCTGGCCAGCGCGCACAACAGCGCCGCCGTCGCCCCGCTGCTCGCCCGCTACCACGACGGAGACAAGGAGCTACGCCACCGCATCGCCGCCGCATGCGGCCGGATCGGCTACCAACATGTCATCGCCCATCTCACCCATGACGCACGCACCATCCGCCTCGCCGCCGCGGAGATGATCGGCCAACTGCGCGACATGCAATGGCTGCCCGAGCTCACAGCGCGTTGGCGTCACGAAACCGACCCCGAGGTGCAGATGTGGCTGATCATCGCCATCGCGGAGATGACCGCCACCGCCGGCAAGGCGAGCCCCAACCCCGCCGTCGAGGCGCTGATCGCCGCCGCCGACAGCCCCCACCGTCCGGTACGCTACCACGCCACCCGCGCGCTGGAGGGGTTGCGCCACCCGCTGGCCGAACAGTTCATCCAGCAGCGCATCCACCCCACCTGCGTGCGCATCACCTGCCCCAACTGCCTGCAGCCGCTCCGGCTCCACCCTCCCCTGACCGGAAAACGGTGGCGCTGCCACCACTGCAACCTCGGGTTCACCATCCAACAGCAGAAGGGGGCGCAACTCACCGTCGTCCCGGAAACCTCCCGCACATCGCCGCCCATCCAGCCCGAGGGAGACGAACCATGGCACACCGTGCTGGGTGTTCCGCCCGATGCCGACGCCGCCACCATCCAACGCGCCTTTCGCGGCTTGCTCAAGCAGTACCACCCCGACAAGGTGGCCGGCCTAGGCGCCGAGTTTCAGCGCCTGGCCGAGGCGAAAACCCGCCAACTGACCCAAGCCCTACGCGCCGGCTTGGCACATTGCGAGCGGGGCTAGGGTCGCACGCTCAGGCGACCTCGGTTCGGTTGCCTCCGCGCCCCTTGGCCACATAGAG
>WFMN01000148.1 GCA_015489095.1 Mariprofundaceae bacterium
CGACCTAAAGGCCATGCGTACCACCCTGATCAAACTCTCCCCGCTGCTGCTGTTGGCGCTTGCCTCCGCCCTCATCTTCGCCTTCGACCTGCACCACACGCTCTCGTTCCACAATCTGGCCAGCCACCGCGAACAGCTTCTGGCGTGGATCGCCGCATCGCCGTGGATCGCGGGAGCCAGTTACCTGCTGCTCTACATCGCAGTGGTGGCGCTATCGCTGCCCGGCGGGCTGTTGATGACCGTCAGCGGCGGCTTCCTGTTCGGGGCGGCGCTCGGCGGCACGCTGGCGGTGATCGGGGCGACCATCGGCGCCACCATCCTCTTTCTGATCGCCAAAAGCTCCCTCGGCGACCTGCTGTTGGCCAAGGCGGGGGCAGGCATCAAGAAGATGCAGCAGGGCTTCGCCGACGACGCCTTCAACTACCTGCTCGTGCTCCGCCTGGTGCCGCTGTTCCCCTTCTTTCTGGTCAACCTCGCCCCGGCGTTTCTGGGGGTGCCGCTGCGCACCTACCTGCTCGCCACCTTGATCGGTATCGCGCCCGCCACCTATATCTTTGCCATGGCGGGAAGCGGCCTAGGCAGCGTGTTCGATCAGGGGGGCAGCTTCTCTCCCGCCTCGCTGCTGACACCGCAGATGATCGCAGCACTGTCGGGACTGGCGCTGTTGGCGCTGCTGCCGGTCATCTACCGAAAAACCCAAGCCAGCAAAGGAGCCACCCATGACTAACCCCATGATTTCCACCGATATCTGCGTCATTGGCGGTGGGTCAGGGGGGCTTTCGGTCGCCGCCGGTGCCGTGCAGATGGGCGCCAAGGTGGTGCTGATCGAAAAGGGGGCGATGGGCGGCGACTGCCTCAACACCGGTTGTGTCCCCTCCAAGGCGATCCTCGCCGCCGGCCACCACGCGCAAACGGTGCGCGAGGCGGTGCGGTTCGGCATCGACACCGCGCCGCCCGCCACCGACTGGCCGCGGATGCACCGCCATGTTCACGAGGTGATCGCCGCCATCGCCCCCAACGACTCGGTGGCGCGGTTCGAGAAGCTGGGGGTCACGGTGATCCAGGCCGCCGCCCGCTTCATCGACCACCACACCGTTGCCGCCGGCGATGCGCGGGTGCGCGCCAAATACTTCGTCGTCGCCACCGGCTCCTCCCCCTTCGTGCCGCCGATCGACGGGCTGGACACCATCCCCTACTTCACCAACGAAAACATCTTCGCCAACCAAGAGCCGATCGACCACCTGCTGGTGATCGGCGGTGGCCCGATCGGCATGGAGCTGGCGCAGGCGCACCGAAGACTAGGCGCCAAGGTAACGGTGCTGGAGGCGATGCGGCTGCTGATGAAGGATGATCAGGAGTGCGCGCGCATCGTCATCGACCGCCTGCGCGACGAGGGGATCGACTTCTACGAAAGCGGACGCAACATCCGCCTCGACCGAGAGGCCGGCGGCGCCATCACCGTGCGCTGCGACAACGAGGATGGCGAGGTCTGTGTCACCGGCTCCCACCTGCTGATCGCCACCGGTCGCCGCGCCAATGTGGACGAGTTGGATCTCGAGCGGGCGGGAGTGGCCTACTCCCCCAAAGGGATCACCGTCGATGCGCGGCTGCGCAGCAGCAACAGGCGCATCTTTGCCATCGGTGATGTGGCCGGCCCCTACCAGTTCACCCACATGGCGGCCTATCAGGCCGGGATCGTCATCCGCAACATCCTGTTCAAGCTGCCGGCCAAGGTCGATTACCGCGCGGTGCCCTGGGTGACCTACACCGACCCGGAACTGGCCCATATCGGCCTGAGCGAGGCGCAGGCTACGCAGCAGGGCAAACAGATCCGCGTGTTGCGCTGGCAAATGGCGGAGAACGACCGCGCCCAGGCCGAACGGCGCACCGAGGGGATGATCAAGGTGATCACCACCCCCAAGGGGCGCATCCTAGGCGCCACCATCGTCGGGCTGCACGCCGGCGAGCTATTGCAGCCCTGGGTGCTCGCCATCAGTCAGGGGATGAACATCGGCAGCCTAGCCTCAATGATCGCCCCCTACCCCACCCTCTCCGAAGCCAACAAGCGGATCGCCGGCAGCTTCTACAGCGACAAGCTCTTTTCAGCCACCACCCGGCGCATCGTCCGCTGGCTGATGCGGCTATCGTAGGAACGCTCGGCAACGGTACAACTGGCATTCTCCCGATGCCCTTTTATCCTTCGTTCGATGCGATGCATTCCGCCCCCGCTTTGCCCCCTCCCGGCGTTTCCTCCCACGGCCGACGGCGACAACAGAACCGCGCACCGCGCCACTGTCGCCGAGAGAAACAGGCAAACTAAACACCAACGGGACAATCCGCGCGGTTTGCGACAGCAAGTCCGCGCCATGAACAGATCGCAAAAAGTCGGCATCGCGGCTACGCACGGGTTCGGGGAAAGGATTCCCCTCCTACAGGCTGTAGGAGCGGTTTCCAACCGCGAATTGCCATGGACGGACTTCTTGCGAAGTCGTCATCCCATGCGAGAAGGGCAAGCTTGACCCCGCAAGTTTACTGCGAGCAGCGCACCAGAGGATCGGGCTCCTCCTTTTTCTACGCCTTTCTCTTCCTGCCGGAAGAGCAGCGGCGGGCGATGATGGCGCTCTACGCCTTCTGCCGCGAGGTGGACGATATCGCCGATGAGATCAAGGATCGCGATGTGGCGCGCACCAAACTGGCCTTCTGGCAACAGCAGATCGATCTGGTGTTCGACCCCGACCGTGCCGCCCACCACCCGGTCGCCCGGGAGCTACAGTGGGTGCGCGACCACTTCCCGATCGAACAGGATCCCTTCAACGCCCTGATCCGCGGTATGCAACATGATATCGACGGGAAACCAATTAGCTCCGACGAAGAGCTCGATTATTACTGCTACTGCGTGGCGGGCACCGTGGGGCTGCTCACCATCGCCGTGTTCGGCGCTGAACACCCCAAAAGCACCGATTTCGCCATCGCACTCGGCCGGGCGCTGCAACTCACCAATATCCTACGCGATGTCGCCGCCGATGCCCGCAACGGCCGCATCTACCTGCCGCAGCAGACCCGCATCCGCTTCCAAGTCACCGACCAGGATCTCATCGACGGCAACATCCACAACGGAATGAAGGAGCTGCTGCAACACTATGGCGACGCGGCGAAATCCGCCTATCAACACGCGCTTGACACCCTTCCCGAACAGGATCGGCGCGCGCTGCGGGCGTCGCTGACCATGGGCGCCATCTACCACTGCTATCTCCATAGGCTGCGTAAGGTACAATTCGATGTCTGGCGCCATCCGGTCACCATCTCGCCCCTGCGCAAAATCTGGGTCGCTTGGCGCATGTGGCGCAGGGAGTCGCACGCGGATCCGACCCAACCCGCCCGCTTCAAGTGACCGCTCCCATCGCGGTCATCGGTGGTGGCCTCACCGGGCTTGCCGCCGCCATCACCTTGGCCGAACGGGGTGCCCCCTGCACCCTGTTCGAGGCCGCGCCGCGATTGGGCGGGCGCACCGGATCGTGGCACCACCGCCCAACCGGCATGCTGCTCGACCACGGTCCACACCTACTGCTTGGCTGCTACCACCATCTGCTCGGCCTGCTGGCGCGCGCCGGCGGCCGCCGCCACATCCGCTGGCAACGGTCGCTTACCCTGCCCCTGTGGGCGGCCGACCGCGGCCACTTCACGCTGGCGCCAACGCCGTGGCTGCCGCTGCAACTGGCGCTCCCTGTAGCCGTCGCCCGCCTGCCGGGGCACGACGGCCAATCATCCGCGGCGTTGATGCGCCTAGCCCTCGCCCAGCCAACGGCGGGCGAAGGCGTGGATCAGTGGCTGCGGCGCCTGCGCGCGCCATCCCCGCTGACACGCGACCTGCTCGAGCCACTCTGCCTCGGCAGCATGAACGAGGGCATCGCCACCGCCGACGGCGGCAGCTTCGCCACGGTGCTAAAGCAGGCCTTCTCCAGCCACCGCAACGCCCGCATCGGCTGGTTTCACCCGTCGCTGGCCGAGGGGCTGATCGCGCCGCTTGCCGCATACGCCCGCCGACTGGGGGTGACCATCCTCACCGGCTGCCGGGTGCGCGCGCTGCAGGCCGGCACCATCGTCACCAACAAGGGCAAGCACGGCTCCTTTGCCACCACCATCCTCGCGCTGCCCCTCGCCGCCCGCAACCGACTGCTGCGGATCGACGCGCGGCCGGAAACCCGCGCCATCAGTAATCTCCACCTCTGGTTCGACCGCCCGCTCGCGCTGCCACACCCCTTCATCGGCGGGATTGGCACCCGTGGGCAGTGGTTCTTCGATATCGACGCCATGCAGGGGCGCGGCACCCAGTCGCTCCGCCACTACTGCATCGTCATCAGCGACAGCCCCCCCTCCTCGCCCGATCTGGAGCAAGGGTTGCTACACGAACTGGAGCAGCTTACCTCATCTCCGCTCCCCGCTCCGGCGATGCACAAAATGGTGCGGGTTCGCCACGCCACCCATCCGGTGCGCGACTGGAAGGCCATCCCAAGCCGCGAGCATCTGATTGACGCCTGTGAACAACCCACCCCCGGCGGGCTGCCGGCGACGATGGAGCGCGCTGTCATCGCAGGCTACGCTGCGGCCATCACGGCGTTAAGTGGCAGCAAACCATAGGGATTCAGAGAAGTTATTCACCGGCGGCAAAATATGTCATGCGCTGAATCAACGGTTAGCGGAAAAAGCTATATTTGACATCAACTAGCCTGATTAACTAATTGTAATTATTAAATCGAACGATATGATTAAAAAACAATCTATAACCGCCGATATGTCAAAAACGCTGATTTTAACCCCGCATTAACCCCCACCATCCACAGAGTTATCCACAGGCTGTTGTGCGAAGCCGCTAACCCCCCGTTTTTGCTCTTCAAGCATGCCCCACCCCGATATACCGTCCGTGGCCGCGTTGCGTTTTGCGAAGGCCGTTCGCGGTTGGAAACCGCTCCTACAGCCCGTAGGAGGATAATTCCTTCCCCGAACCTATCCATGGCCGCGAAGCCGCCAGAACCAAGCCACATGGAAACTTTTCGCGCTTGCGTTATAGTGCGCCACCCTTTTCAAGGCAGGGGCGAGCCCTCGCATGCGCGGAACCGGCGGCAACAGACCGCCTATCCCGCCGCGCTTATCAACGCTCCCGCCGCCCTTTTCCAACCAGAGAGGTTCAGGTATGCAGCAGTCACCAACGATGAATCATCGCCCCGGCAGGCAGGGTCTGTACGACCCCCGCCTTGAGCACGATGCCTGCGGCGTTGGCTTTGTCGCCCACATCAAGAACGAACAGAGCCATGCGATCGTCGAACAGGGGCTGGAGATTCTGAAGCGGCTCACCCACCGCGGCGCCACCGGCGCCGACCCGCGCGAAGGCGACGGCGCCGGCATCCTGCTACAGATCTCCGACACCTTTTTTCGCCCGGCCGCCGCGGAAATCGGCATCACCCTTCCCGCCAGTGGCGCATACGGGGTCGGCATGTGCTTCCTTCCCAAGGACGAGGAACACCGCAAGCAGTGCGAGGCGATTGTCGCCCAAGTGGTCGCCGAAGAGGGGCAGAGCCTGCTTGGCTGGCGCGACACCCCGACCAGCGCCACCGACGCCGACCTCCCCGAGAGTGTCACCGCCTGCGAACCGACGGTGCGCCAGTGCTTCATCGCCCGCGCCGAGGGAATGGATCAAGACGCCTTCGAGCGCAAGCTGTTTGTCATCCGTAAGGTGTGCCAACACCGCGTGGCGGCGCTGAAACGCAACGACCCCGCCAACTTCTACATCGCCTCCCTCTCCTCCCGCACCATCGTCTATAAGGGGATGTTCCTCTCCCATCAGGTGGCCGCCTACTACCGCGACCTGCGGGATGAACGCATGCGGAGCGCGCTGGCCTTGGTGCATCAGCGCTTTTCAACCAACACCTTCCCGTCGTGGGAGCTGGCCCACCCCTTCCGCATGGTGGCGCACAACGGCGAAATCAACACCGTGCGCGGCAATGTCAACTGGATGAACGCCCGCCGCCACTCGATGCGCTCCTCGGTGCTGGGCGACGACCTGGCCAAGCTCTGGCCGATCAGCGACGAGGGACAGAGCGACACCGCCTGCTTCGACAACACGCTGGAGCTACTGGTGGCTGGCGGCTACGACCTCGCCCACGCCGCCATGCTGATGATCCCCGAGGCGTGGTCCGGCAATCAGCTCATGGATGAGAAGCGGCGTGCCTTCTATGAATACAACGCCGCGTTGATGGAGCCGTGGGACGGCCCGGCCGCCGTCGCCTTCACCGATGGCCGCCAGATCGGCGCCACGCTCGATCGCAACGGCCTGCGCCCTGCCCGCTATCTGGTCACCAGCGACGATCTGGTGGTGATGGCCTCGGAGAGCGGCGTGCTGGATATCCCCGAAGAGAAGATCATCCGCAAATGGCGGCTACAGCCGGGGCGGATGCTGCTGATCGACCTCGAGGCGGGGCGCATCATCAACGACGACGAAATCAAGGAGCGGCTCGCCGGCGCCCGCGCCTACGACCAGATCCTCAAGGAGACCCAGATTCAACTGGAGGATCTGCCTGCGGAGGTCTCGCCGATGGCGCCCGACCACGGCACGCTGCTCCACCGGCAGAAGGTGTTCGGCTATACCCAGGAGGATCTCAAGTTCCTGATGACACCGATGGCGGTCGCAGGCCAGGAGGCGATCGGCTCGATGGGCAACGACTCGCCGCTGGCGGTGATGTCGCGCCGACCGGAGCCGCTCTACAACTACTTCCGCCAGCTCTTTGCCCAGGTCACCAACCCGCCGATCGACCCCATCCGCGAAGAGATGGTGATGAGCCTGATCTCCATCGTCGGCCCCAACCCCAACCTGCTCGGCCTCGGCCACGAAGAGCCGCAGATGCGGCTGGAGGTGCATCAACCGATCCTGACCAACGGCGATCTGGAGAAGATCCGCCACATCGACCGCCATACCGGCGGCCGCTTCCGCTCCATCACCCTCTCTACCTGCTACGCCATCAGCGACGGCGCCGAGGGGATGGAGGCGGCCATCGACCGGCTGTGCCAACAGGCGGAAGCGGCGGTACGCGACCGCTTCAACATCATCATCCTGACCGACCGCGACATGGACGCCGATCGCATGCCCATCCCGGCGCTGCTGGCCACCAGCGCCGTCCACCAGCATCTGATCCGCGCAGGATTGCGCGTGGAGACCGGGCTGGTGATCGAAACCGGCAGCGCGCGGGAGGTGCAGCACTTCGCCACGCTGGCCGCCTACGGCGCCGAAGCGATCAACCCCTACCTCGCCTTCGACACCCTGTTCGACCTCAAGCGTGAAGGGCAGCTCCCCGACGAGCTCTCGGTCGAAGAGGCGCACACCCGCTACATCAAGGCGGTGGACAAAGGGCTCTACAAGGTGATGTCCAAGATGGGCATCTCCACCTACCAATCCTACTGCGGCGCCCAAATCTTCGAGGCGCTGGGGCTCGCCAGCGACTTTGTTGACCGCTACTTCACCGGCACCCCCACCCGCATCGAGGGGGCGGGGCTGAAGGAGATCGCCGAAGAGAGCGTGCGGCGTCACCGCGCCGCCTACGGCCGCCGCCGTATCTACCGTCAGGCACTCGATGTCGGCGGCGAATACGCGTGGCGCTACAACGGCAAGGCCCATCTGCTCACGCCCGAGCTGATCAAGCTGGTGCAGCACGCGGTGCGCACCAACGACTACAGCCTCTATAAGGAGTACGCGCGGCAGATCAACGACCAAGAGGGGCGGCTGCTCACCCTGCGCGGCATGTTCCGCTTCAAGCCCGGCACCCCCGTTCCGCTGGAGGAGGTGGAGCCGGTCAGCGCGATTGTGAAGCGCTTCGCCACCGGCGCGATGAGCTTCGGCTCCATCTCCCATGAGGCCCACTCCACCTTGGCCATCGCCATGAACCGCCTAGGCGGCAAATCCAACACCGGCGAGGGGGGCGAAGAGGTGGAGCGCTTCACGCCGCTGAAGAATGGCGACTCCATGCGTAGCGCCATCAAGCAGGTGGCCTCCGGCCGCTTCGGGGTGACCGTGGAATACCTCGTCAACTCCGACCAGATCCAGATCAAGATGGCGCAGGGCGCCAAGCCGGGCGAAGGGGGGCAGCTCCCCGGCCACAAGGTGGATCAGCGCATCGGCCGCGTGCGCCACTCCACCCCCGGCGTCGGGCTGATCTCGCCGCCGCCCCACCACGACATCTACTCGATCGAGGATCTGGCACAGCTGATTTACGACCTGAAGAATGTCAATCCCACCGCCGATATCAGCGTCAAGCTGGTCTCCGAGGTCGGGGTAGGCACCATCGCCGCCGGCGTGGTCAAGGCGCACGCCGACCATGTGGTGATCGCCGGTCACGACGGCGGCACCGGCGCCTCGCCGCTCACCTCGATCAAACACGCCGGCGCGCCGTGGGAGCTGGGGCTGGCCGAAACCCAGCAGACGCTGGTGCTCAACCGCCTGCGCGGGCGCACCATCCTGCAGGCCGACGGGCAGATGCGCACCGGCCGCGATGTGGTGATCGCCGCCCTGCTGGGCGCCGACGAGGTCGCCTTCGGCACCATCGCGCTGGTCGCCGAGGGGTGCATCATGATGCGCAAATGCCACCTCAACACCTGTCCCGTCGGTGTCGCCACCCAGGATCCCGAGCTGCGCAAGAAGTTTGTCGGCAAGCCGGAGCATGTGGTCAACTACTTCACCTATGTCGCCCAGGAGGTGCGCGAGATCATGGCCGAGCTCGGCTTCCGCACCTTCGACGAGATGATCGGCAGGGTGGATCGGCTCGACACCAACAGGGCGATCGCCTACTGGAAGGCGCAGGGGCTCGATTTCTCGCCCATCTTCCATCAGGTGGAGGCGGATGAAACCGTCGCCCGCCACCACTGCGAACAGCAGGATCACGGGCTGGCGTCCATTGCCGACCGCACCCTGATCGCCCAAGCGAAACCGGCGCTGGAGCAGCAGCAGCCGGTCACCATCGCTTTCCCGATCCGCAACATCCACCGCACCTTCGGCACCATGCTTTCGGGCGAGGTCGCCCTCCGCTACGGCCTAGCCGGACTACCGGACGACACCATCCACATCACCGCCACCGGCACCAGCGGCCAGTCGTTCGGCGCCTGGCTGGCGCGCGGCATCACGCTGGAGCTGATCGGCGAGGGCAACGACTATGTCGGCAAGGGGCTCTCCGGCGGGCGCATCATCATCTACCCGCCCGAGGAGACGCCGATCAAGGCCGAAGAGAACATCATCGTCGGCAACACCGTGCTGTTTGGCGCCATCAGCGGGGAGTGTTACCTCCGCGGCATCGCCGCCGAACGGTTCGCGGTGCGCAACTCCGGCGCGGTGGCGGTGGTCGAGGGGGTGGGCGACCACGGCTGTGAATACATGACCGGCGGCACCGTGGTGGTGTTGGGGCCGACCGGCCGCAACTTCGCCGCCGGCATGAGCGGCGGCATCGCCTATGTGTATGACCCCGACGCCCAATTCGCCGACCGTTGCAACATGGCACAGGTGGAGCTGGAGCCCATCACCGCCGAGGCCGACGCGCTTGAACGCACCGAACATCAGGGGGCGGATCTCGAAACCCTGGGCAGGGTCGATATCCAGCACCGGCTAAGCCAGAACGACGAGCAGATCCTGTTCGACCTGATCTCCCGCCACCAGCGTTACACCCGCTCGCCACTGGCCGCCAAGCTGTTGAACGACTGGAGCAACACGGTCACCCGGTTTGTGAAGGTGATGCCGGTTGATTACCGCCGCGCACTGCAGGAGATCGAAGCCGCCCAGCGGGCGGAAGCAGAGAAAAAGGAGGCCATCCATGGGTAAACCAACCGGATTCAAGGAGTATGCGCGCGAAGAGCTCTCCTACGCCCCGACGGCCGACCGCATCCTGCACTTCAACGAGTTTTACACCCTTCCGAGCGATCTGGCCACCCAAGGCGCCCGCTGCATGGATTGCGGCATCCCCTTCTGCCACAACGCCTGCCCGATCCACAATGTGATTCCCGACTGGAACGATCTGGTGTACAAACAGGACTGGCGGCGGGCGCTCGATGCGCTGCACGCCACCAACAACTTCCCCGAGTTCACCGGCCGCATCTGCCCCGCCCCCTGCGAAGAGGCGTGCACGGTCAACCTGATCGGCGACGCCGTCTCGATCAAAAACATCGAGCTGGCCATCGTCGAGCGCGGCTGGCGGGAGGGGTGGATCACCCCCGAGGTGATGGAGAAGAAGAGCGGCAACAAGGTCGCCATCGTCGGTTCTGGCCCCGCGGGGCTGGCCTGCGCCCAGCAGTTGGCACGCGCCGCCCACGAGGTGGTGGTGTTTGAAAAGGCGGATCGCATCGGCGGGCTGATGCGCTACGGCATCCCCAACTTCAAGTTCGAGAAGCGCTTTATCGACCGCCGACTGGCGCAGATGCGCGCCGAGGGGGTCGATTTCCGCGTCAACGCCCATGTCGGGGTCGATTTCCCCGCCTCCGACCTGCTGCGCGAGTTCGATGCCGTGGTGCTGGCCGGCGGGGCGGAAAAGCCGCGCGACCTGCCGGTGCCGGGGCGTGAACTGAAGGGTATCCACTTCGCGCTCGAGCTGTTGACCCAGCAGACCAAGATCCTGCATGGCGACGCCGTCCCCGACGCGGAGCGCATCTCGGCCGCCGGCAAGCATGTGGTGGTGATCGGCGGGGGCGACACCGGCTCGGACTGCATCGGCACCAGCAACCGCCACGGCGCGGCCTCCATCACCCAGCTGGAGATCCTGCCCAAGCCGCCGGTAACGCCCGACAAGCTGACCACCTGGCCCGACTGGCCCAACAAGCTGCGCACCTCCACCTCGCAAGAGGAGGGGTGCGAGCGCGATTTCTGCGTTTCGACCAAACGGTTCATCGGCAACGAGGCCGGCCAAGTGACCGCCATCGAGTGCGTGCGCGTCCACTGGGAGCAGGAGGATGGCCGTTGGCGGATGCGGGAGATCGACGACAGCAGCTTCACCCTGAAGGCCGACCTTGTCCTGCTGGCGATGGGATTTGTCCATCCGGTGCACGAGGGCATGGTGGAAGAACTCAAGCTGGAGCAGGATGCCCGCGGCAATGTCGCCGCCAATACCGAGGATTACCGCACCAACATCGACAAGGTGTTTGCCGCCGGCGACATGCGCAGCGGCCAATCGCTGGTGGTGCGCGCCATCGCCGAGGGGCGGGGATGCGCCGCGGCCGTCGATCGTTACCTGACAGGGTCAACCTGCCTGCCGCACTGACACGCTGACCACCGCAGAAGAGCTGATGAGGCTTGCGCTGAATGAGGCGCGGCATGCCGCTTCCATCGGTGAGGTGCCGGTTGGCGCCGTGGTGCAACTGGCCGACGGGCGCCGCTTTTCCGCCCACAACGCGCCGATCGCCAGCCACGACGCCACCGCCCATGCGGAGATCCGCGCCATCCGTGCGGCAAGCGAGGCCTGCGGCAACTACCGGCTCACCGGCGCCACCTTGGCGGTCACGCTGGAGCCCTGCCTGATGTGTTGCGGCGCCATCATCCACGCCCGCATCGCGTCGCTCATCTTCGGCGCCGACGACCCCAAAACCGGCGCCGTGCACTCCCTCTACCACACCCTCGCCGACCAGCGGCTCAACCACCAACCCGCCGTCACCGGCGGAATCTTGGCGGAAGCGAGCGGCCAGCTTCTGCGCGACTTTTTCCGCGGCCGACGCCGGCACGCCCCCCCTTCAGGAGCCACATCGCATCCATGAGCACCCCGACCATTACCGTTCCCCTGCTACGCAAACACCTCAACGCCGCCTACCTGCGGCGGGGCAAGCGGGCGTATGAGGCCAAGGCGATCCGCCATTTCGATCTGGTGGATCCGCTCCTCCTGCGCGGCGCGGTGCAGGGCGACGAGGATGAGCCGTTTGAGGTCACCATCCATTTCAGCGAGCACGGCATCAAGGGGGACTGTAGCTGCCCGGTCGGCTTCAACTGCCCCCATGTCGCCACCCTGCTCTACGCGCTGCGCGACAAACAGCAGCGGGAGCAGGAGGAGGCACCGGAGGCTGGCGAAGCGGAGGCTCCCGCCTTCAACCAGTGGTTGAGCCACCTCAACCGCAACGACGGCTTCGCGATGGCGGACAACAACATCTACCCGCCATCGGCCAAGCAGCGGCTGATCTACCTGATTCAGCCCGCGCGCGATGGCCGATGGTCGCTCTTTCTGCGCGCCACCCAACAACGGACAGGCGGTGGCTACGGCACGCTGAACAGCTTCGCCATCGACCGTGTCCTCAACAACCGCCCCAACTTTGCGCTGGCCAACGATGTCGCCCTCGTGAAGCTGATGGCCGCCCACAGAGTGGATGGCGACGACAACCATGTTCCCCTGCTGGGCGAGGCGGGCGGCACCATGCTGGAACAGGCCATCGCCACCGGCCGCTGCCACTACCTTGACCACCATCACCCGCCGCTGACCGCGGGCGCGCCCAAAACGGGCCGCTGGCAGTGGCAGCAGGGAGCGGAGGGCGAACAGTCGCTACAGCTACAGATCGACGGTGTCACGCTGCCGGTGCTGCCGCTCGCTCCGCCGCGCTACATCGACCCGCGACACCACCGTTGCGGCCCGGTCGAAACCGGCCTCCCCCACGCCACCACCAGCAAGCTGCTGCAGCTACCGAGCTTCGCCGTTGAGGAGCAGAAAGCGGCGTTTGCCAAGCTGATTCCCGATCTGCCGGAGGGGGTGCCCCACCCGGTGGCGGTCGAGGTGGAGAACCGCCTGATCTCCCCTACTCCGGTGCTGAACCTCTACTCGCTGGCGGCCACACCGCTCCACGCGGGGCAGACCGGAGGGGAGTTTTTCTTCGACTACGATGGGCACCATGTGCATGGCGATGATCCGCAACCGGTGCTAAGCTGGGTCGAACAGGGGGTGCTGGTGCGTTGCCGCCGCGACATGAGCGAAGAGCTGCACAGCCGCTCGCTGCTGGTTCGCTTCGGACTCAGCCACTTCCCGCTGGATCCCCACCAGCGGAAGCTACGCATGCCCGAGTGGACCCTCGCCAACCACGATGACTGGTTCACCTTCACCCGCGAGGCGGTGCCCCAACTGCGGAACGAGGGGTTTATCGTCAATATCGAGGAGGGATTTCAGTATCAGGCGGTCGAGGTCGATCGCTGGGACTTCGCCATCGACGGCAACGGGGTGATGGGCTCGGCGTCGCTCACCGCCAAGCTCGATAACGATCAGTCGATCGACCTGATCGACGCCATCTCCAACTGGCTGCACGAAGACCCCGACCGGCTGAGCGACGAGGCGCTGGAGGAGCTCACGCGGCGGGAAACCATCCCCCTGCGGATGGAGGACGGCCGCTGGCTGGTGGTGCCGACCACCATTCTGCACACCATGCTCACCCACATGATGGAGCTGTTCACCGGCAACGACGCCGTCTCCGGCAACCAGTGGCTGGCGGTGCGCAACGCGCTGGAACAGCAGCAGAATATCCGCTTTCAGCAGGACGACCTCTGGCTGGAGCAGATGCGGAAACTGGCGGAGATGGACGCCATTCCGGCGGCCACCATCCCGCAGGGGTTGCGCGCCTCGCTACGCGATTACCAGTTGGATGGCCTCAACTGGCTGCAGTTTCTGCGCCAATTGGGGCTGGGCGGCATCCTCGCCGACGATATGGGGCTGGGAAAAACGGTGCAGACCCTCACCCATATCTTGGTCGAAAAAGAGGAGGGGCGGCTCACCCAGCCGGCACTGGTGGTCGCGCCGACCAGCCTGATGCACAACTGGAAGGCGGAGGCCTCCCGCTTCACCCCCGACCTCTCGGTGCTGGTGTTGCACGGCCCGAATCGCGCCGCCCATTTCGACAAGATCGGCGACTACGATCTGGTGCTGACCACCTACCCGCTACTCTCCCGCGATCAGCAGGCGATCATGGCGCACCACTACCATCTG
Organism: Mariprofundaceae bacterium; assembly: GCA_015489095.1. Lineage (GTDB taxonomy): Bacteria > Pseudomonadota > Zetaproteobacteria > Mariprofundales > J009 > S009-29. The sequence continues at coordinate 13,971 of WFMN01000148.1, forward strand.
CTGATTCTGGACGAGGCGCAACAGGTTAAAAACCCCCGTTCCAAGGCGGCGCAGATGGTGCGTATCATCAAGGCCAACCACCGCCTCTGCCTCACCGGCACCCCGCTGGAGAACCATCTCGGCGAGCTGTGGACCCAGTTCGATTTTCTGATGCCGGGCTACCTCTTCAGCCAGCGCACCTTCACCAAGGTCTATCGCCGCCCGATCGAGGTGGAGGGGATGGCGAGCCGCCAGCACCAGCTCAACCTGCGCATCCGCCCCTTCATGCTGCGCCGCGCCAAGCGCGATGTGGTTCGAGAGCTCCCGCCGAAAACAGAGATCGTCCGCTGCGTGGAGATGGAGGAGGCGCAGCAACGGCTCTACGAAAGCGTGCGCCTCTCCATGGAGAAAAAGGTGCGCGATTCGGTCGCCGCCATCGGACTGGGGCGCAGCCAACTGATCGTGCTCGACGCCCTGCTCAAGATGCGGCAGGTCTGTTGCGACCCCCGGCTGCTCAAAACGGAGAGCGCGGCCAACAACATCCCCTCGGCCAAGCTCGACCTGCTGCGCGACATGCTACCGGAGATGGTCAGCGAGGGGCGGCGCATCCTGCTCTTCTCCCAGTTCACCCAGATGCTGAAGCTGATCGAGCAGGCCTGCGGCGAGATGGGGATCCCCTACACCAAGCTGACCGGCAACACCCGCGATCGCGTCACCCCGATCGAGGCGTTCCAGCAGGGCAAGGTGCCGCTCTTTCTCATCAGCCTGAAGGCGGGGGGAACGGGGCTCAACCTGACCGCCGCCGACACCGTCATCCACTACGACCCGTGGTGGAACCCGGCGGTCGAGGATCAGGCCACCGACCGCGCCCACCGCATCGGACAAGACAAGTCGGTCTTTGTCTATAAACTGATCACCGCCGGCACGGTGGAGGAGCGCATCGTCGAGATGCAGGCGCGCAAACGGCAACTGGCGGAGGGAGTGCACGAACAGGGCGGCGGCAAGCAGCCGCTATGGAGCAGCGAGGAGCTGGAGTCGCTGTTTCAGCCGATCAAGGCCTGAGCAACGGATCGATTCGGGGAAAGGATTCCCCTCCTGCGGGGTGTGTAGGAGCGGTTTCCAACCGCGAATCGATTCGGGGAAAGGATTCCCCTCCTACAGGGTGTAGGAGCGGTTTCCAACCGCGAAGGCTGCTACTCCCACTCGATGGTTCCCGGCGGCTTGCTGGTGATGTCGTACACCACCCGGTTGATCCCCTTCACCTCGTTGATAATGCGGTTGGAGATGCGCGACAGCAGCGCATGCGGCAGATCGGAAAAATCGGCGGTCATGCCGTCCACCGACGCCACCGAGCGCAGCGCGATACACTGGTCGTAGGTGCGCTCATCCCCCATCACCCCGACCGAGCGGATCGGCAGCAGCACGGCGAAGCTCTGCCAGATTTGATGGTAGAGCCCCGCCGCCTTGATCTCCTGCAGCACGATGGCGTCGGCCTGCCGCAGCCGATCCAGCTTCGCCTTGTCAACGGCACCGAGACAGCGGATCGCCAGCCCGGGTCCCGGAAAGGGTTGGCGGCTGATGATCTCTTCGCTGATCCCCAACTCACGCCCCAACTCGCGCACCTCATCCTTGAACAGCTCGCGCAGCGGCTCCACCAACGCCATCTTCATCTTCTCCGGCAGCCCGCCGACATTGTGGTGGCTCTTGATCACCGCGCTCGGCCCCTTGAACGACACCGACTCGATCACATCGGGGTAGAGTGTCCCCTGCGCCAGAAAATCGACCCGCCCCAGCTTCTTGGCCTCTTCATCGAAGATGGCGATGAACTCGCCGCCGATGATCTTGCGCTTGGCCTCGGGATCGGAAACCCCCTCCAGCAGCCGCAGAAAGCGATCTTCCGCCTCCACATAGCGTAGCGGAATGCGAAACTGGTCGCGAAACAGCTCCTGCACCTTCTCCGCCTCGCCGAGACGCAACATGCCGTTGTTGACGAAAACGCAGGTCAGTTGGTCGCCGATGGCGGCGTGGATCAACACCGCCGCCACCGTGGAGTCCACCCCGCCGGAGAGGGCGCAGATCACCTTGCCATCCCCCACCTGGTCACGAATCTGCTGTTTGGCGGTCTCAATGTAGGAGCCCATCGTCCACTCGCCGCGGCAGCCGCAGATCCCGCGCGCGAAATGGGCGAGCAGCGCGCCCCCCTCCGGCGTATGCACCACCTCGGGGTGGAACTGGATGCCGAACAGGCGGCGCTTGTGGTCGGCGATGGCGGCGTGCGGCGCGTTGGCGGTATGGCCGATGGTGACAAAGCCATCCGGCGCCCGTTCGATGCGGTCGCCGTGGCTCATCCACACCTCCATGCGCCGGCAGCCGCGCTGGGGCGCAAAGAGATCCGCGCTGTCGTCGATGGTCACCTGGGCGCGACCGAACTCGCGGTGCTCCGCCCTGCCCACCTGGCCGCCCAGCAGGTGGGTCATCAACTGCATCCCGTAGCAGATGCCGAGCACCGGCAGGCCGAGGGCGAACAGCGCCGGGTCGATCGTCGGCGCGCCCGCGTCCAGCGCGGAGGCAGGCCCACCCGACAAGATAATCCCCTTGGCGCCGAAGCGGCGGACAAAGTCGAGATCGACCGTGCAGGGGTGGATCTCGCAATAGACATGCGCCTCGCGCACCCGGCGCGCGATCAACTGGGTATATTGCGAGCCGAAATCGAGGATCAGCAGCTTCTCCACGCTATTTCTCCTGCCGGTAGTTGGGCGCTTCCTTGGTGATGGTGACATCGTGGACATGGCTCTCCTGCAGCCCCGCGCCGGTAATGCGCACAAACTTGGCACGCTGGTGAATCTCCTCGACGGTGGCAGCGCCGATGTAGCCCATCGCGGCGCGCAGACCGCCGATCAACTGATGAATCACCTCGGAAAGGGCGCCGCGGTAGGGCACCCGCCCCTCGATCCCTTCGGGCACCAGCTTCATCGCCTCATCCACATCGCCCTGAAAATAGCGATCCTTGCTCCCCTTCTCCATCGCGCCGATCGAGCCCATGCCGCGGTAGGATTTGAAGGTGCGCCCTTGGTAGAGAATCTTCTCGCCCGGCGCCTCGTCGGTACCGGCAAACATCGAGCCGAACATCGCGCAGTCGGCTCCGGCCGCCATCGCCTTGGCAAAATCACCGGAAAACTTGATGCCGCCATCGGCGATGACCGGAACGCCGCTCCCCTTGGCCGCCCGCGCGCACTCCATCACCGCCGTGAGCTGCGGCACGCCGACCCCGGCCACGATGCGGGTGGTGCAGATCGAACCGGGGCCGATCCCCACCTTGACCGCATCGGCGCCGGCATCGATCAGGTCGCGCACCGCATCAGGGGTGGCGATATTGCCGCCGATCACCTGAATGCGGTCGCCATACTGCTGTTTAATCTCGCGAATCTGCCCGATCACCCCCGCCGAGTGGCCGTGGGCGGTATCGACCACCACCGCGTCCACCCCTTCCGCCAGCAGGGCATCGAAACGGGA
>WFMN01000149.1 GCA_015489095.1 Mariprofundaceae bacterium
CCCGCTTGGTCGGTTTTTTCGAGGCTCCAGCGCCTGTTTTTACTAATGCCATGATACTCTACTCCTCTTCATTGTGATGAATCGCTGTCTGTGTTGTTGTGTGGCGTTTGTTGATCGGCTGTCGCCCGCAGCCTTGATTGCGTTGTTGTCTGCCTCCTCCCCCTATTCGTCACTCCGGCGCCGGCCGGAATCCATCAACGGTTGAGCCCACATGGATGCCGGCTCGGAGGCCGACGAGTTGCGCTCCCCCTCCGCCTCTCCGCGCCTCCGCGGTAAAAAGCCCCGTCATTCCGGCGCAGGCCGGAATCCACCAAGGGCACGCGTCCAGTGGATGCCGGATCAAGTCCGGCATGACGGGTTGCTCCGCGCCTCCGCGGTGAAAAAAACGTCATTCCTCCCCCCAGCCGGAATCCATCGACCCGCGTTACTTGGCGATCTTCTTGATCGTCGCCAGCAGCACATCGCCCTTGACTGGCTTCACGATCCAGCCGGTCAGCCCCAGCTTTTTTCCTTCCATCTTATCCTCCTGTCGGGATTCAGTGGTCAGCATCAGGACCGGCGTGAACCGTCCCTGCGGCGTCGCCTTGAACTCCTTCAAAAAGGCGAAACCGTCCATCACCGGCATGTTCTTATCCAGCACCACCGCCTGAAACTTCTGCGTGCATTTGGCCAGCGCCTGCTTGCCATCGGCCGCCTCGACCACATCGTATCCACCTTTTTTCAACGCGATGCTGACCGCTTGGCGCATCGACGCCGAATCGTCCACTACCAAAATCGCCATGTTGTTTGCTCCTAAGTTGTATTATATTTATTATCACCACAGAGGCACGGAGACACAGAGCAATGATCCTTACAAATCAACGACTTGCTACGCAAGCCATTGATTTGCGCGGCCATCCGTGGCCGCGACGATGACTTCTTGCGAAGCCATCAGCAATGGTTTGTCCAAAGCTCCCTCCGTGTCTCTGTGGTAAACATCAAAACAGATCCACCTCGTTTTCGTCATCGGTGCCTTCCGCCTCGATCAGGTCGGGATCCTCGCCGTTCAACACCGCGTCGTGGCGCCTGCGCTCCGACTCCATCACATAGCCGTCGCGGATGCGTTGCATGAGGGCATCGGCCGCCGTTTTCTCCAGCTCCAGATCGTGTTCATGGCCGATCGCCTCGACAAAATAGCCGATGCTGTTGAGCACATGCTCCAACTGCTGGCGGGTGGTGTCTTGAAACTGCATCTCCTCGCCGACGCTGGTGGCCACCTTCTGAATCTCGGCGCGCAGCGCGCCGTTGTCCACCGGGCCGCGCTCCAGCATATCCGCGATCTCGTGCAGGGTGTTGACCTGCAGGAAGATGTGGCGCGCCACCGCGTCGGTCGATTTCAGCACCGAGTGGATCTGGGTGTCGAGCAGCTTCAACAGCAGCCCGCTGACATTGACCTTGGCGGTCACGGTGTGACTCCCGGCGTGAGGCCTAGCATCCCCTCCACCTTCTGCGCCAGCTTCTTGTAGCACAGCGCGCCACTGGAATAGCGGGCGTAGAGCACCGCCGGTTGATGGTGCATAAACGCCTCCTCCAACTTGATATCGCGCCGGATCGGCGACAGCACGCGCTCCTTGCCGAACTGCTCCAGCGCCTGCTTGAGAATCATGCGGTGCATGCGGGCGGCGGGGTTGACCATCACCGGCAGCACGCCGAGCAGCTCCAGCTTGTGGCGATGCTTGGCGGCGGCCTTGAACAGCACCCGCAGCATCTGCCCCACGCCGTCATAGTTGAGAAAACCGGGCTGAAAGGGGATCAGCAGCTGCTCGGCGGCCAGCACCGCGTTGTACATCGGCAGGTCGAGCGACGGCGGCGAATCGAGGATCGCCACATCGAAGCGGTCGGCCACCTGCTTCAACCCCTGTTGCAACACCAGCGGCGCCTTGGGGTCGCGCGGGATGCTGGTGGGATCAAACTCCTGCTGCGCCGGCAGGATCGACAGGTGGTCGATGGCGGTGGTGCGAATGCAGGCGTCGATGCGGCTGCCATCCAGACCCGCCATCAGGTGGTGGACGGTGTCGCTCAGCTTGCGCGGCTTCAGCCCGCAGCCGATGGTGGCGTGCGCCTGTCCGTCGAGATCGACCACCAGCGTGCGCAGGCCGCGCTGGGCGAAGCTGGCGGCGAGGTTGACGGAGGTGGTGCTTTTGCCGCTTCCGCCCTTCTTGTTGGCTACCGCGATGACCTTCATGGGCTATGGATTCCGGCTTTTTACCGCGGAGGCGCGGAGATGCGGAGGGGTGGAACTAGGCCGAGGCAATCCGTCATGCCGGCCTCCGAGCCGGCATCCATGTGGGCTCAGGCGCCGGTGGATTCCGGCTTGCGCCGGAATGACGGGGTTTTTCACCGCGGAGGCGCGGAGACACGGAGGAAGGTTGGGGCAATCCGTCATGCCGGACTTGATCCGGCATCCATGTGGGCTCAGGCGTCGGTGGATTCCGGCCTGCGCCGGAATGACGGGGTAATAGTCCGTCATGCCAGCAGGGCCTTCAGGCGGTCGGCGTAGGGCTTGCCGTCCAGCCCGGTCAGCTTGAGGTCGGAAAAGCTCTTGTTGCACGACGCCACCAGTTGCACAATCGAGGTGTCGATCTCCTCGGTACCGGAAAAGTCGATGGTCGCCCGCTTGGCGGAGCGGCCATGCATGTCGAGCAAGGCCTTTCTCGCCTCATCGACGATCATCATGTCGGCGCTTTTGGGCAACGCAACCGTCCGTTTTTTGGTGTCAATGTTCATCGGGTGACCTCCATCTCTCCCTGTTTGCTGGATGGGCAGACCGCAACAAGTCCGTCCATGGAAATTCGCGGTTGGAAACCGCTCCTACAGCCTGTAGGAGGGGAATCCTTTCCCCGAACCTTTGCGATGGGATCAAGGACAGCGGCCCGCGCCGGTGTGACGGTGCCCACCATCATCGCAAGAGCGCGCCGGTGTCGAGGATAAACAGCAGCCGCCCGTCGCCCAAGATCGAGCCGCCGGTGATGTGGGGCAGATCCTGCAACGCCGCCGGCAGCGGCTTGATCATGATATCCATGTCGCGCTCGATGCGCTCGACAATCAGCCCCACCCGCATCTCGCCGAGCTGCAGCACCGCCACCCGCAACTCCTTGCCGTTGTCGTTCAGGGTGGTCTCCCGCCGGGCGAAACAGTCGCCGAGGTCGAACAGCGGCAGCACGCTGTCGCGATGGGTGATCACCGGCCGGCCGCCGGAGTGGCCGATCTGATCGACGCGCAGGCTGATGCTCTCCACCACATCCTGCGCCGGAATGCCATAGACCTGCCCATCCTGATGCACCACCAGCACCTTGGTGATCGCCAACGACAGCGGCAGAATCAGTGTGATGTCGGTTCCCTTGCCGACGGCGGAGGTCATCTTCACCACCCCCTTCACCTCGGCGATCGCCCGCGCCACCACATCCATGCCGACGCCACGGCCGGAGAGGTCGGTGATCTCCTCCGCCGACGAGAAGCCGGCGCGGAAGATGAGGTGCTGCGCCTCCTCGTCGCTCATCGCCGCCGCCTCGTCGTTGGTGATCAGCCCCTTGTTGATGCCGGCGATGCGCATCTTGTCGGGGTCGATACCGCGACCATCATCGCGGATGCGGATGTGCACCGAGTTGCCCTCCTGCCAAGCGTCTAGTGAGATGGTGCCGGTCGGGGGCTTGCCCGCCGCCTCGCGCTCCTCCGGCGTGCCGATGCCGTGATCCATCGAATTGCGCACCAGATGGATCAGCGGATCGACAATCGCCTCGATCATGGTTTTGTCGAGCAGCACCGTCTCGCCGCTCATCTCGAGCTGGAACTGCTTGCCCAGTTTGCGCG
>WFMN01000150.1 GCA_015489095.1 Mariprofundaceae bacterium
TCCTCCATGTGGATGCGGGTGATGCCGATCCGCTTCTCCTCGCCATCGACGCAGATATCGAGATGACCATGCTCCACCAGCGGCAGCGGAAACTGGGTGATCTGATACCCCTTGGGCAGGTCGGGGTAGAAGTAGTTTTTGCGGTCGAACTTCGACTCCAGATTGATGGTGGCGTTGATTGCTAAGCCGGTGAGCACCGTTTTCTGCACCGCTTCCATGTTGAGCACCGGCAACTGCCCCGGCATACCGAGGCAGACCGGGCAGACCTGGGTGTTGGGCTCGGCGCCGAAGGCGGTGGAGCAGCCGCAGAATGCCTTGGTTTTGCTGTTGACCTGCACATGGACTTCCAGTCCGATGACTGTTTCCCAGCTCATGCTGCACCTCCTGCGGCGGTATCGTTGAACGCGGCCGGACGGTGCCGGTGCCAATCGGTGGCCGCTTCATAGGCGGCGGCGGCAGCCAGCAGGCGATCTTCGCGCCACGGCGGCGCGATCCACTGCAGCCCGACCGGCAGATCGCCCGCAAACCCGCACGGCTGCGACAGCCCCGGTAGCCCGGCAAGGTTGACCGCGATGGTGAAGATATCGGCCAGATACATGGTAAGCGGGTCTTCCTTCTTCTCGCCCAGCTTGAAGGCGGTGATCGGGCTGGTCGGGGTGGCGATCACATCGACCTTGGCAAACGCCTCGTCGAAATCGCGCCGGATCAGGGTGCGCACCTGCTGCGCCTTCTTGTAGTAGGCGTCGTAATAGCCGGTGGAGAGGGCGAAAACGCCGGTCAGGATGCGCCGCTTCACCTCGGCGCCGAACCCCTCGTCGCGGCTGCGGGTGTACATATCGAACAGATCCTCGGGATCGGCGCAGCGCTGTCCGAAACGGACGCCGTCGTAGCGCGACAGGTTGGCCGACGCCTCGCTGGGGGCGATGACATAGTAGGCGGCGACCGCGTATTCGGTGTGCGGCAGCGAGATATCGACGATCTCGGCGCCCAGCGCCTCGCACTGCGCCAATGCCGCGTCGATGCGGCCGCGCACCTCGCGATCCATGCCCTCCACGAAGTACTCTTTGGGGCGACCGATGCGCAGCCCCTGCATGTCGCGCGCGTCGCAGGCCTCCAGCCAGTGGGCGTCGGGAGCATCGGCAACCGAGGTGGCGTCGCCCGCGTCGTGGCCGCTGATCACCGAGGCGATGAGCGCCGCATCGGCCACGCTGCGTGTCATTGGACCTGCCTGATCCAGTGAGGAGGCGAAGGCGATGATCCCGCGCCGCGACACCCGGCCGTAGGTGGGCTTGAGACCGACGATGCCGGTTAGCGACGCCGGTTGGCGGATCGAGCCGCCGGTGTCGGTGCCGAGCGCCGCCGGCGCCAGTGCCGCCGCCACCGCCGCCGCCGAGCCGCCGGAGGAGCCGCCGGGGATGCGATCCGTGTCCCACGGGTTGCGGCAGGAGCCGAAGGCGGATGTTTCGTTGGAGGAGCCCATGGCGAACTCATCCATGTTGGTCTTGCCGAACAGCACCGCGCCCGCCTCGCGCAGCAGGGTGATGACATGGGCGTCATACGGGGCGCGGAAGTCGCGCAGGATGTTGGAGCAGCACTGGGTGCGGCCGTGGCGGGTGCAGAAGATATCCTTGATGGCGATCGGCAACCCCTCCAGCGGGCGGGCGTCGTGCGTCTTGCGGTAGGCGTCGGAGGCCTGTGCCTGCGCCAGGATGCTGTCGGCATCGAAATCGACAAAGGCATTGAGCGCCCCGTTGTGCGCCTCGGTGCGGGCGATGTAGCGCCGTGCGATCTCCTCCGCCGAGGTGGCGCCGCTTTCAAGGGCTGTGCGCAGTTGGGTTAATGTTTGGTATGCCATTATTCAATCACCTTGGGAACCAAAAACAGCCCCGAGTCGGTATTAGGCGCGACTGCCAGCAACGCATCACGCTGATTTCCGTTGGTCACCACATCGGGGCGCAGCGTCAACGCGCTGTCATGCGGATGGGCGGTTGGCGCCACCCCTTCGGTATCCACCTGCTGCAGCGTATCCACATAGGTGAGGATGTTGGCCAACTGCGGTTGCAGCGTATCTCGCTCCTCGGCGGTAAGTTTGATGCGCGCCATCCCGGCGATCTTCTCTATATCGATGTCCATAAACCTTCCCTGATCGATCGTTTCCAAA
>WFMN01000151.1 GCA_015489095.1 Mariprofundaceae bacterium
CCTTGCCCGCCAGCGCCAACATGGCATCCGCCGCCGCTACCCGATGCTGCATCGCCTGCAGCATCGGACGGTGCGCACGCGCCCACGCCTTGATCTGGGCGGTATTCACGGGGTCACCGCCCACGCCGCGTGCAAGATGATCCGGCAACCGCACGGGGGTTGCCGCATCCCTACCCAGCAGGGCATTGAGCGCCGCCCGTTCCCGCCGCCGTGCATCGTGCAGCCGCAACTCCCGCTCCAACAGCTTGGAAAGCTCCAACTGCGCCAGCAGCACATCCTGCTGTAGCCCCTTGCCGGTTTTGTATTTGGTTTCCGCGATACGCACCAGATTGCGTAATAACGCTTGGTTGCGATGCAGGATGCGCAACGCCTGATCGAGGTAGGCAAGATTCCACCAGCGTATCCGTGTGTTGCGCAACAGCGCCACACGAAACTCCTGTCGGCTTTCCAATGCCGCAGCCGCCATCTGCCCCGCCGCCTGCGACTTCAGCGCCAACTTGCCGGGAAAGGGAACCGCCTGCGAGAACCCGACTTGCAATTGGGTCATGTTTTCCTGGGTGGTCGAAAACGAGTCCACCGGGAGATTCAGCGCCTTCAACGAGAGTTTCGGATCGGGCAGCGTGCCCACCTGAGAGGGAATCGCAGCCATCGCTGTTGCCCGTCGGGTCGAGGCGATCAACCCCGGGTTCTGTTTGAGCGCAATCCGCTCCGCCTGTTTCAGCGTCAGCACCGGCGTTCCCGCCCATGCCGGAGATATTGCAACCACCACGATGGCGGTAGCAAGCGCCAGTCCACACTGCGCGCGTGAAAGAAGTATCATGGACTTCCTCCTGCTGGAAAAATGCGTGCGCAAACCAACATAGGGGCGCACACCGCGTTTCAACCTAAAACGCGGTTGTCAGCAGAAAGGAAAAATCAGACGCGAATGCGGGGAATTAAATGAAAAAGGAGGGCACGATCAGCGGCGTGATCGCCGGGGTCGTGGAGGTTGGCAGCCACCATGGATGGCGCGCTTTCGACAGGAGAAAGCACCCCGGCCACCACCAGCAGCGCAACCATCTGCGGCGAGGTGGGAAGTTCCACAGCGGTTGCGCTTGATGCCATATCCGGTTGCGAGCAGTGGAAGCAAGCTCCCGCATGGTGGGCGTGATCGCCGAGCATGTGCGCGGGCGCGTCTGCCGGCGCAGTGCAGGCGGACGCCAACTGCGTGACGGGTGCCACGCCCATTTGCTCCATCGCATGCGCCTGCGGAACCAGCAGGCAGAAACCCGCCGCCACCACCTGTGCCGCAAACAGCACAGCCAGCAGACGCGCAACCGCGACTCGAATGGATGGAGACCAACGCATGCGGCGAACAGTAGATGAGAAAGATGAAGATGCAATGAAAGAGCACATCGCAAGAAGTCGGCATCACGGCCACGCACCGGTTCGGGGAAAGGGTTCCCCTCCTACAGGCCGTAGGAGCGGTTTCCAACCGCGAATGGCCACGGACGGACGGGGTCGGGGAAAGGGTTCCCCTCCTACAGGCTGTAGGAGCGGTTTCCAACCGCGAATGGCCACGGACGGACGGGGTCGGGGGAAGGATTCCCCTCCTACAGGCTGTAGGAGCGGTTTCCAACCGCGAATTCCACGGACGGACTTGTTACGATCTGGCTCCATGAAGAGCGGCGAACCGCTGGCGTCGGCATCGAATCCGGTGCTACCATTCGCCGATGGATTTACTCCCCCTCTTCAAAGGGCTCGCCGACCCGGTGCGGCTGCGGATCATCCACCTGCTTACCCAAAAGGAGCCGCTCTGCGTCTGCCACTTGACCGACGCGCTGGCACTGCCGCAAAGCACCGTCTCGCGCCACCTGAACACCCTGAAACATGCCGGACTGGTGCAATCCGAACGCAAGGGGCAGTGGATCTATTACCATCTCTGTAACAACCACCCGGCCATTGATACCCTGTTATCCCTGATCCGCCAGCAGGCTGATTCCGATTCCCTCCTCCAACAGGATTTACAACAACTGGAGAAGAGCGCCGACTGTTAATTGACATATCCGCATAGGCGGATACAATGCGCTCCATTGTACCGATCAATGGAGGTCACCATGACATCGTCATCCGCGCAACCCATCGGGCTATTCGCCCGCTACCTTACCCTCTGGGTCGCGCTCTGTATCGTCGCGGGGATTGCGCTGGGCTCGCGATTTCCGTCGCTGTTTCATCTGCTCGGGGCGATGGAGGTTGCCCATATCAACCTGCCGGTCGCGCTGCTGATCTGGGCGATGATCCTGCCGATGCTGTTGAAGATCGACTATTCCGCCCTACACAAGGTGTGGGATCACCGGCGCGGCATCGGTGTCACGCTGGCCATCAACTGGCTGGTCAAGCCTTTTTCGATGGCGCTGTTGGGATACATCTTCATTCGGCTGCTCTTCGCCCCCTACCTCGATCGCACGCAGATCGATAGCTACATCGCCGGGCTGATCCTGCTGGCGGCAGCGCCATGCACCGCCATGGTCTTTGTCTGGTCGCGCCTCACCGGAGGCGATCCGCAGTTCACCCTGTCACAGGTGGCGCTCAACGATGTCATCATGGTGTTCGCCTTCGCCCCCATTGTCGGGCTGCTGCTCGGTGTCACCGCCATCACCGTGCCGTGGGACACGCTCTTTCTCTCTGTGCTGCTCTACATCGTGATCCCGGTGCTGCTGGCCTACACCGGACGCAGGATGCTGTTGGCACAAGGGCGACTTGATGCCGTGCTGCACATGATGGATCCCATCTCGATGGCGGCGCTGCTGCTCACCGTGGTGCTGCTGTTCGGGTTCCAAGGGCAGCAGATTCTGGCACAACCGTTGGTCATCCTGCTCTTGGCGATCCCGATCACCATCCAGGTCTATTTCAATTCCATGCTCGCCTACTGGCTCAACCGCAAACTCGGCGTTGCCCACGCTGTTGCCGGCCCCTCCTCCCTGATCGGCGCATCCAACTTCTTCGAGCTGGCGGTCGCGGCCGCCATCGCCCTGTTTGGCTTTGAATCCGGCGCGGCGCTCGCAACCGTGGTGGGGGTGTTGGTCGAGGTGCCGGTCATGCTATCGGTGGTGGCCATCGTCAACCGCAGCAAAACATGGTACGAATCGGCCATGACCGGGGAGGTACGGAGCCAACACCAGAAATAGTCGGCGCGGCGCCTTTGCACGGCGGGCTCCCCGCCGTCAGCTTTCGCGCTCCTCGATGAACAGCTCCCGCACCAACAGCTACCCGGCACCGGCCAAAATCAACCTCCACCTGCGTGTCACCGAAACGCGTGACGACGGCTACCACACGCTCGACACCAGCTTCGTCTTCGTCGATGTCGCCGACCGGTTGCAGATCCGCCCCGCGGATGCCCTGACCGTCACCTGCTCACGC
>WFMN01000152.1 GCA_015489095.1 Mariprofundaceae bacterium
TGGTACCGAGGACTGGAGTCGAACCAGCACTTCCATACGGAAACTAGCACCTGAAGCTAGCGCGTCTACCAATTCCGCCACCTCGGCATCCGCCGCGGGGATATTCCCAACCGCCGCAGAGAGCGCGGCACTTTATTTTGGAGTTGTTGCATGTCAAGCAAAAAACCGTGGAAGGTTCAGCGTAAGCCCAAGGGAACGCCCTCCCTCTCCGCGCTGTTTCGCAAGCAGGGGCGCCGCGCGCTGGGGTGGCATCAAATCAAGAAGGCACTGGGAATCCATGATAAAAAAGGCGAACAGCGGCTGCAAAACAAGCTCGACGCCATGATTGCGCGGGGCGAAATCAGCAAACAGGCGCGCGGCTATGTTGCCCAGCAGGCCAAAAGCTGGATCGGCACCGTCAGCGCCCATCCCGACGGTTTCGGCTTTGTCTCCATCGCCGAACGCGCCAAAGATCTCTTCCTGCCTCAAGAGCAGATGCGCGGCCTGATGGACGGTGATTGCGTGGAAGTGGCGGCAACCACCCGCCGTGGACGGGAGTGCGGCGTCCTCATCCGGCTGGTGGAGGCGGCATCGACCATCCTCATCGGCCAATACCACATCGAGGGCGGCGTCGGCATCGTCACCCCGCGCAGTCAGCGCATCCAACGCACGATTCTGATCCGCAAGGGCGACAGCATGGGAGCGCGCCACGGCGATTGGGTGCGCATCGATCTCGACCGGGGGAGCGACCCCTTGCGCGGCAAGGTCATCGAACGCCTCTCCGACATCTCCACCCCCAAAGGGCTGATCGATCTGGTGGTCAGCGAGGCGGGCATCGCCACCGACTTCCCTCCCGCCGTCGAGCGGGAGGCGGCCGCCATCCCCAGCCGCCCCAAGCGCAAGGATATCGACAGCCGACACGACCTGCGCCACCTACCGATGGTCACCATCGATGGCGCCGACGCCAAGGATTTTGACGACGCCATCTGTGTGCTGCCGCGCGGCGACGGTTTCGAGGCCTGGGTCGCCATCGCCGATGTGGCGCACTATGTCACCCCAGGTTCCGCCATCGACCAGCAGGCCGCCCTACGGGGCAATTCGTTCTACTTCCCCGACCGCGCCATCCCGATGCTGCCCGAGCACCTCGCCAACGGGTTGTGCTCGCTACGCCCCCGCGTCAACCGGCTGGTGATGGCGGTGCGGCTGCGGCTCAACGCCAACGGCACCGTCCGATCCGCGCGCCCGTTCGAAGCGGTGATCCGCTCACGCGCCCGCCTGACCTACGATCAGGTGGCCAACTTCCTCGACGGCCACGGCACCATCCGCCAGCGGGAGGCGGGCGAGATGCTGCACACCGCCCGACGGCTCTTTCACGCCCTGCAGCAGCAGCGTCACCGCCGGGGCGCGATCGACTTCGACAGCAGCGAGATGACCTTCTCCCTCACCCAAACGGGGGTCGAGGCCATCACCCCGCGCCGGCAGAACTGCGCCCACCAGATCATCGAAGAGCTGATGCTGCTCGCCAACACCTCGGTGGCGCGCCTGCTGGAGGAGGCGGGGCGCCCCCCCGTCTATCGCGTCCACCCCGCCCCCAAGCCCAAGGATATCGAGAGCCTCAACCAGTATCTGGCCGCCTTCGGAATGAAGATCCACCTGCCCAAGCAGGGGGATGTGAAGCCGGCGGAGATTCAGCGCATCATGGAGGCCGCCGACGAAAAGGGGATCGCGCACATCCTCTCGCGACTGGTGCTACGCGCCATGCAACAGGCCTGCTACCAGACCAAACCCGCCCCCCATTTCGGCCTCGCCTACCAGCACTACTGCCACTTCACCAGCCCGATCCGCCGCTACAGCGACCTTCTCGTCCACCGCCAACTCAAGGCGTTGCTGCACAAGGAGCAGCCCATCCCGACCGACAACCTCGACGACACCTGCGTCCACATCTCCAATCAGGAGCGGGTACAGCAACGGGCGGAGTGGGATTGTCAGGCGATGCTGGCGGCGCTGTTCCACCAGCGCGATATCGGCGCCACGGTCTCCGCCCGCATCAGCGGCATGAGCAAACGGCGCGTGTTTGTCGAGTTTGACCACACCGGCGCCGAAGGGTCGCTAGCGGTGGATCAACTGGCGGGCGAGTACATCCTGGATGAGCGCAACCACTGCCTGCGCAACCGCCACTACGGCCAGCGGCTCACCCTGGGAGACGCAATCCGGGTGCGGATCGAGGGAACCGACCCGGTGCGCGGCCAGATCCGGGTGACGATCGCCGACGAGGAGTAGCCCGGATCTACCATCCCTGCTCCTGTTGCGGCTGGCCGCCCCGCTGGCGGTACTGATACTGAAACTTGCGCCGCAACAGCCCGCCGGGATCGTCGGGGATGCGCCGCAACCACTGCTGACGCGCCTGTTGCTGCTCTTGCCGCAATGCGCGTTCTGGGTCTGTTGGCGCTGCCGACTTGCGCTGCTCCCCCTTCGCCGCCCGCTGCCGTTGGCCACCGAGCTTCCGCTGCTGTTGCTGACGGGCGCCATCCTTGGATGGCCGCGCCTGTTGCTCCCGCTGCTTGCCGGACTCCCCCTGCTTCTTCTGCGTAGCGGCGTGCTGCTGCCCCGCTTGCCGCTGCGATGACCGAGACTGCTCCCCTCCGGACGGCTTGCCGCCCCTCTTCTTGTTCCCCGCGTTTTGCCGCGCTCCACCCCCGCCCTGTTGACCATCTTTCTGCGCTTTTTTCTCCGCATCGGACTGCTTCTTCTTGCTGTTTTGCTTATCCTTCTGCTGTTGCAGCAGCTTGCGCACCAGATCTCGGTTGAAGGCGGCATCCTCCATCTTGGGGTTCTTCTTCAGCGCCGCGTCATAGGCTTTGAGCGCCTGCTTCAGCTTTCCCGCCTTGGCCAGCGCGTTGCCGCGGTTGTAGTCGCTCTCGGCATCATCCAGCCCCGCCAACGCCTCTGCCGCCGCCGCATACTCCCCCGCGCGATAGCTGGCGACCGATTTCCAGCGCGGGTCGCTGAACTTGCCCGCCGCCTCCTTCGTCTTGCCTTCGTCCAGCAACGCCTTGGCCTGCTGGTCGCCGTTGCGCCATAGGTCGGAAAACGCCCACGCGGCCGCGGGTGATGGCTGGGCGAACACCCCCAGCAGCACCGCCGCCAGCAGCCAACCGCGGCGAAACGCCAGCGCCGCCAGCGGCAGTAGCGCCAGCAGCAACCACGGCCCCTCCTCGCGCCAGCGATCGCCCAGCCCGAGGCGCTTGTGGTCGGAGCCGCTGAGCGCATGCCCCGCCCGCAGAATCGGCGCCAACCGCCGCAGATCGCCACTATCCAGCGTGGCACGGGCAAACAGGCCGCCGCCGGCCGTTGCCAACCGCCGGAGCGCCGACCAATCGGTACGCGCCACCACAATGTTGCCGGCAGAATCGGTCACAAAGCCCGATGCGCCGGGGATCGGCGCCCCGTCCGCGGTGCCGAACCCGAGCACGCTCACCCGATGGCCGTGGCGCAGCAGCTCGGCGGCCGCTTCTTCCGCGCCGTGGTCGGCGCTATCGGTCAGCACCAGCACATCGCCGTGCGCAACCCCACCGTTTTGCAGCAGTTTCAGCGCCTGTTTCAGCGCCAGATCGAGCCGCGACCCCTGCACCGGCATCAACCCCGGCGAGAGCACCGGCTCCTGCTGGGCGATCACCCGCACATCGTCGGTCAGCGGGGTGATGACGAAGGCGTCACCGGCATAGACCACCAGTGCCGTCTGCCCCTCGCGGCGCAGGGCGAGCAGATCCGACAGCTTCTGCTTGGCGCGGGTCAGGCGGTCGGGCTTGCTGTCGGCCGCCAACATGGAGCTGGAGAGATCCAGCAGCAGCACCAGCGCCTGCTGCTGGCGATAGAGCGGCTGCGGCATCTGCTGCCACACCGGCCCCGCCAGCGCCACCAACGCAAGCGCCGTCGCACCGGCCAACAGCCACCACGGCCAGCGCCGCGCCCTGCCCGCGCTGCCCACCAGCAACCGCGCCAGCAGTGCCGGATCGCACACCCTACGCCACGGCGAGACCCCGCTTACCCCCGCCGCCAGCCGATGGCCGATCCAGACAGCCAGCGGCAGCAACAGCAGCCACCACGGACGCAAAAAATGAAAGTGGGTCAACACTCCCGAGAATCAATCCTTCCCTGTGCTACCGAACCCCCCGCTACCGCGCGCGGTTGCATCCAGGCTATCCACCTGCTGCCACGCCCCCTGCACGCAGGGCGCCAGCACCAGTTGGGCGATGCGATCGCCGCGCCGAATGGTAAACGGCTCCTGCCCTAGATTGATGAGAATCACCCCCACCTCGCCACGATAATCGGCGTCGATGGTGCCGGGGGCGTTGAGCACGGTAATGCCATGCTTCAGCGCCAGACCGGAACGGGGCCGCACCTGCGCCTCCATGCCATCCGGCAGTGCCATGGCAAACCCGGTCGGCACCAACACCCGCGCACCGGGATTGAGAACCACCTCGCCATCCACCGCCGCACGAAGATCCGCCCCCGCCGCATGGCTGGAGCCATAGGACGGCAGCGCAATATCCTTGGCGTGATCAAGCTGCCGTATCGCTACACGAATCGTTTCCATCACTACTCCTGTTGTTTGTCTCGATTATCTGCCGCACGATCGCCTGCGCGTAGGCCGCTTTGTCATCGCCTTGCAGCTCCACCGGCGGCTGCTCCAGCGTGAACCAGCAGCCGTGACACCCGCCTTCATGCCCCATGGTGCTGACATCGTTCACCACGATGCCGTCCACCCCTTTCGCCGCCAGCTTGCGCCGCCCCTCCGCCAGCGCGGATGCGCGATCATGCGCCATCTCTTCGGCGGCGAACGCCACCACCCGCCGCGGTCGCCGCGCCATGGCCGCCACTGCGGCGACGATGTCGCGGTTCCGCACCAGCGTGAGCGTCACCCGCTCCGCGCCTCCGCGCTTGAGTTTACGCGCAGACGGCTCGGCCACCCGGTAGTCGGAGACCGCCGCCGCCGCGATAAACAGGGCGGCATCCGCCGCATGATCCAGCGCCGCCGCCAACATCTGCTCCGCGCCCTCCACATCGACCCGCCGCACCCCAGCTATGTAGGGTGTACCGGGGCCGGCGATCAAGGTCACCTCGGCACCGAAGCGTGTCGCAACCCGCGCAATCTCCGCTCCCACCGTTCCCGATGCGCGGTTGGTCAACAGCCGCACGCTGTCCCACGCCTCCCAAGTGGGGCCGGTGGTGACCACCCAACGCTGCCCACGCAGCCTTTGCGGGGTAAGCAATCTGCGTACATCCTCTAGCAGTTGTTCCGGGGTGCGCATCCGCCCGACCCCCGCTTCGCCACACGCCAACGCCCCCGCTTCGGGATCGGCGATCGTCACCCCATCCGCCCGCAGTTGCGCCACATTGCGCCGCGTTGCCGCCGCCTGCCACATCGAGCCGTTCATCGCCGGCGCCACCATCTTCGGCGCCTCGCAGACCAGCGCCAGCGTGGTGAGCAGATCGTCCGCCATCCCGTGTGCTAGGCGCGCGATCAGGTTGGCGGTGGCGGGGGCGATCAGCAGCAGATCGGCCCAACGCGCCAGCGCGATATGGCCCATCGCATGCTGCTCAGTTAGTGCGAATAGCTGGCGATAGACCGGTTCGCCGCTCAGCGACTCCAGCGTCAGCGGGGTGATGAACTCCTCGGCCGACGCGGTCATGACACAACGCACCACCGCCCCCTCGGCGCGCAGCAGGCGCACCAGCTCGGCGCTGCGGTAGCAGGCGATACCTCCGCCCACCCCCAGCAAGATGTGGCGATCGCGCAGGGTCATCTTGCTAGGCCGCCGACTGAAGCCTCTGCAGCTCCGCCATCACCGCATCCACATGGCCTTTTACCTTCACCTTGCGCCACACCGCCCGCACCACGCCGGCCGGATCGATAA
>WFMN01000153.1 GCA_015489095.1 Mariprofundaceae bacterium
AGCACGCCAATGCCGGTGGGGCCGTACATCTTGTGGGCGCTGGTGGCGTAGAAATCGATATCCAGCGCCTGCAGATCGACCGGCATGTGGGCGGCGGCCTGCGCGCCGTCCACCAGCACCTTGGCGCCCACCGCGTGCGCCTTGGCGATGATCTCGCCGATCGGGTTGATGGTGCCGAGCGCGTTGGACATCTGCACCACGCCGACGATGCGGGTGCGCTCGTTAAGCAGGCCGTCGAGCTGCTCCATGCGGAGCGCGCCCCGATCATCCATCGGCAGCACCTTGATCACCGCGCCGCTGCGCTCTGCCAGCAGTTGCCACGGCACAATGTTGGAGTGGTGCTCCATGGCGGAGAGCAGGATTTCATCGCCCTCCCTGATGTTGTCGCCGCCCCAGCTTGCGGCGACAAGGTTGATCGCCTCGGTGGTGCCACGGGTGAAGATCACCTCGCGCGGGGAGGCGGCGTGGAACAGGTCGGCCACCTTGCCGCGCGCCGCCTCGTAGTCGGCGGTCGCCCGTTCAGATAATAGATGAACTCCGCGATGGATGTTGGCGTTATCGTTGGTGTAATAGTGTTGAACCGCGTCGATTACCTGTTGCGGTTTCTGGGTGGTGGCGGCGTTGTCCAGATAGACCAGCGGGTGGCCGTGCGCCTGTTGGTGTAGCGCTGGAAACTGCTCCCGTATTGCATTGATATCCATCGTTTATCCGTTATTTAGTTTGCTGAGCACCGCCTGTTCAACCCGCTGACGGAGCGGATCGTGGCGGATGCCCATGATCACCGCCTCGGCGAAGGCGGTGATCAGCATGGTGCGCGCCCCATCCTCTGATACCCCGCGCGAGCGCAGGTAAAAGAGCTGCTCGTCGTCCAGCTGCCCCACGGTGGCGCCGTGGGCGCACTGCACATCGTCGTTGTAGATCTCAAGCTCCGGCTTGGTGTCGATCTGCGCCCGTTTGGAGAGCAGCAGATTGGCGCTGTGCTGGGCGGAATCGGTGCGGATCGCGCCCGGTTGGACGACGACCTTTCCGTTGAACACCCCGTGCGAACGGCCATCCAGCACCGTGCGGTACTCCGCCCGGCTGCGGCAGTGGGGGGCGGCGTGGTCAATGGTCAGGTGGTGGTCGGCATGTTGGGTTCCGGCCAGTACAAATAGCCCGTTCAAGTCGCACTCTGCTCCCGGCTGCTGCAGGTGGATGGTGAGATCGAGGCGGGAGAGCCCGCCGCCCAGTTCGATGGCGTGCAGCCGGTAGTGGCTATCGCGCTGCTGCTCGATCTGGAGCGAACCGAGGTGGTGGTGGCTGGCTGCCTGCTGCTGGATGCGGTAGTGGGTGAGCCGCGCGCCGGGTTGCAGGGTGATCTGCAGATGGCTGCTGCAGAGGGCGGCTTCGGATCGCCCGCTGTCGAACAGCTCGATCAGCGTGACCGCGGATTGGGCGCCGATCTCGAGGGTGTGGCGGTGGTAGCAGGCGCCACCATCCGCCCGTTGGATCAGCAGCAGCGGTTGTTCAGGATGGCTGCCATCGGTCAGCCGGATGGCGGTGGTTTGGCGGGCAAAGAGGCGGTTGAGTTGCGCGGTGAAGGGGGCATCGTGCCCGCCTTCCGGGGTGGCTTGCCGCTGCCGGCTGATAGCGGGGAGGTCGCAGGTTCCATCGAGAGGGATGGCGTCGAACTCTGGCGCGGGGGTGTGGGAATCCGCCACCTGGTCGGCGGGCTGCCACCACTCGGCGCCTAGCGCCG
The DNA here is from genome assembly GCA_015489095.1 of Mariprofundaceae bacterium. Lineage (GTDB taxonomy): Bacteria > Pseudomonadota > Zetaproteobacteria > Mariprofundales > J009 > S009-29. The sequence continues at coordinate 1,739 of WFMN01000153.1, forward strand.
CCACCAGCGGGGAGAGCTTGGTGTATCTCCACGCTTCATGGCGGGAGAGGGCGGCCACCATGGCCGCCACGGTGTCGTGCGTGTCCGTCATTTCAGCAGCCAGTCGTAGCCTTCGCGCTCCAGCTTCCGCGCCAGATCGGCGCCGCCGGAGGTGAGGATGCGGCCATCGGCCAGCACATGCACCACATCGGGGGTGACATAGTCGAGCAGCCGCTGGTAGTGGGTGACCATCACCATCGCCCGCGAAGGATCGCGCAGCTTGTTGATGCCGCCGGCGACGATGCGCAGGGCATCGATATCGAGCCCGGAGTCGGTCTCATCGAGCAGCGCCAGCTTGGGCTCCAGTACCGCCATCTGGAAGATCTCATTGCGTTTTTTCTCGCCGCCGGAGAAGCCCTCGTTCACCGAGCGCGACAGAAACGCGGGGTCGAGCTCCACCAGCTTCGCCTTCTCCCGCACGGTCTGCATGAAGTCCATCGCGTCCAGCTCCTCCTCGCCGCGCTGCTTGCGCAGGGCGTTGAGCCCCGCCTTGAGCAGGTAGCTGTTGTTCACACCCGGGATCTCCACCGGGTACTGGAAGGCGAGGAAGATGCCCGCCCACGCCCGCTCCTCGGGCTTGAGCGCCAGCAGATCGCTGCCCTCAAACCGGATGGAGCCTGCGGTAACGGTGTAGCCGGGGCGCCCGGCAATCACATTGGAGAGGGTCGATTTCCCGGAGCCGTTCGGCCCCATAATCGCATGCACCTCACCGGCGTTGACGGTCAGATTGATCCCCTTGAGGATCTCCTTGCCCTCAACCGAAACACATAAATCCTGAATCTCTAACATGGTGTTGTTTCCTTATTTTGTTTCTATTTTGGCGGGGAATCTATTCACCACAGAGCCACAGAGGCACGGAGGGTAGAAGAGGGAGGGAAAACAGGATATAACCATTCTCCTCTGCGTCTCCGTGTCTCTGTGGTGAAAGTGTTAACAACCACAGAGCCACAGAGGAACGGAGGGGTAGAAGAGGGAGGGAAAACGGGATATAACCATTCTTCTCTGTGTCTCCGTGTCTCTGTGGTGAAAGTTTCTTCTTCAGCCTACGGCGCCTTCGAGGGAGACTTCCATCAGGCGGTTGGCCTCGACGGCGAACTCCATCGGCAGCACATCGAACACATCCTTGCAGAAGCCGTTGACGATCATGTGGATGGCATCCTCTTCCGACAGGCCGCGCTGCTGGCAGTAGAAGAGCTGATCCTCGTTGATCTTGGAGGTGGTGGCCTCGTGCTCCAAGGTTGCCGTCGGGTTGCTGCATTCGATGTAGGGAAAGGTGTGGGCGCCGCACCGGTCGCCGAGCAGCAGCGAGTCGCACTGGGTGTGGTTGCGCGCCCCATCCGCCCCCTTGCCGATCTTGACCAGCCCGCGGTAGGACTGATCGCCGTGGCCGGCGGCAATCCCCTTGGAGACGATGGTGCTGCGGGTGCGTTTGCCGAGGTGGATCATCTTGGTGCCGGTGTCGGCCTGCTGGTAGTTGCTGGTCAGCGCCACCGAGAAGAACTCGCCCACCGAGTCGTCGCCGCGCAGCAGGCAACTGGGGTATTTCCAGGTGATGGCGGAGCCGGTCTCCACCTGCGTCCACGAGATGCGGGCGCGATCGCCGCGGCAGTCGCCGCGCTTGGTGACGAAGTTGTAGATGCCGCCCACCCCGTGTTCATCGCCTGGATACCAGTTTTGCACCGTGGCGTACTTGATCTGCGCATCCTCCAGCGCCACCAGCTCCACCACGGCGGCGTGGAGCTGGTTTTCATCGCGCATCGGCGCGGTGCACCCTTCAAGGTAAGAGACATAGGCGGCCTCTTCCGCCACAATCAGCGTCCGCTCGAACTGGCCGGTGTTGGACGCGTTGATGCGGAAGTAGGTGGAGAGCTCCATCGGGCAGCGCACCCCCTTGGGGATGAAGACAAACGAGCCGTCGGTGAAGACCGCCGAGTTGAGCGCGGCAAAGAAGTTGTCGCCCGGCGGTACCACGCTGCCGAGGTATTGCCGCACCAGTTCAGGATAGTCGCGCACCGCCTCGGAGATGGGGCAGAAGATCACCCCTGCCTCCTTGAGCTTCTCCTTGAAGGTGGTGGCGACCGAAACCGAATCGAAGACAGCATCGACCGCCACCCCGGCCAGCGCCTCCTGCTCGCGCAGTGGGATGCCGAGCTTGGCGTAGGTTTCCAGCAGTTTTGGATCTACTTCATCGAGGCTTTTCGGCGCGTCATCCTTCGATTTCGGCGCCGAGAAGTAGGAGATCGCCTGATAATCGATGGGGTCGATCCTAAGGTGCGCCCAGTCGGGGGTCGCCATCGTCTGCCAGTGGCGAAACGCCTCCAGCCGCCACGCGGTCAGCCAGTCAGGCTCCTCCTTCTTGGCTGAAATGAAGCGGATGACCGATTCGTCGAGGCCGGGCGGCAGGGTATCCTGCGCGATATCGGTGACGAAGCCGGCGTCATACTCGCGGTTGGCAAACTGCTCTGCCTCTTGATTGCTCATGGGGTGGATCCTTGTTGGGGCGCTTCGCTGCGGATCGGCACGGTGGGGATGCGCGCGAAGTAGGGGCGAAAATCGGACTGCGCCATTTCCGCCAGCGTGATGGAGTCGAGCACGCCGCACATCGCCTCGTTGATACGCATCCAGTTGCCGCGCATGGTGCAGGTTGCCTGCTGTCCGCACTGGCTGTGGTCGCTGTTGCACTCGGTGAGGGCGATCTTTCCCTCCAGCGCATCGACCACCTCGCGCAGCGAGATCTGTGCCGGGTTGCGTGCTAGGCGATAGCCGCCATGCGCCCCACGCTGTGAGGTCAGCAGATTGCATTGCAGCAAGGATTGCAACAGTTTGCTGACGGTAGGCGCCGGCACGCCGGTGGCGGATGCCAGATCGGTTGCCTTCCATACCGGCTGCTGCGAGGTGGCCAGTCGGGACATCAGCAACATGCCGTAATCGGTGCGTTTAGAGAGTCGAAGCAAAGCGCTGTTCCATTTTAATGTGGAGCATTCTAGTCCGAATTAAACCGATGGCAACCCTTCGCCGGAATCGTGGGGCGTCGCTGGATAAGGCTGCCATGCGGGGATACGGTTCGCTGGTATGAAGCAGGCTGCGTGGATTGGCGATGGCGCCGCCCGGAAACGGCAGCGTGGGGTGGCGCTGATTCTGGTGTTGGCGATGGTGGCGTTGATTGCCGGCTGGGCGACGACCGCGGCCTACGAGGATATGATCGGCTTGCGGCGGGCGGACAACCTGACCCAATCGGTGCGTGCGATGCTGGCGGCGGAGTCGGGGGTGGAGCTGGCGAAACTGGTGCTGATTCAGGATGCCAAGGAGAGCAAAACCGACGATCTCACCGAAACATGGGCTTCTACCACCCCTCCGTTTCCCATTGACGACGGGATGATTATCGGCTCCATTGCCGATGCCAACCGCTTTTTTAACCTCAATGATCTGGTCGATGCGGCCGGTAAGGCCAAACCGAAATCGGTGGCTATCGCCAAGCGGCTGTTTGCCGAGCTGGAACTGGATACAAACCTGGTTGACGCGCTGGTGGACTGGATGGACAAGGACGAGCGGCCGTTCGGCGCCGGCGGGGTGGAGAAAGATGGATACATTGACCGCCCCTACCACATCAAGAACGCGCCGCTCGACCGCTTGGAGGAGCTGAGGCTGGTGGCGGGCTTCGATCGTGAAACGGTTCAGAAACTGAAGAAGTTTGTCGTGGTGCGTCCATCGTTGGGCGGTGGGAACACCCCGATCAATATCAACACCGCGCCGGCCGAGGTGCTGGCGGCGGTTTTCCCCAATATGACGATGCAGGCGGCGGCGCAGGTGGTGGCGGATCGTGAGGATCACCCCTTTGCCGATGTGGCCACCTTGGTCAAGGCGCCCGATGGCAAAGGGGTCGATCCGGGCCGGTTGGCGGTGCAGAGCGATGCCTTTATCGTGCGTAGTCACGCTGAGTTCGGTAGGGTTCGCTGGAGTGAGGAACAGTTGATTGCCCGGCAGGGGAAGCGCTTTTCTCTCATCTATCGCCAACAACAGGGGTGGGATCTATGAGCTCGGCACCGTCGGATAGGGTTGCGCAGTCGGTTGCGCTGCTGCGGCAAGCGGAGGCGCGCTTTGCGCCCAGAGTCTGCTTCGCTTGCAGCTTTGGCGCCGAAGATATTGTGCTGCTTGACCTGATCAGTAAACACGCGGACAAGATTTCGGTCTTTACGCTCGATACCGGCCGCCTGTTTCCCGAGACCTACGCCCTGATTGACCGCTGCCGCGACCATTTCAAGCTGCCGATCCGGGTGATGTTTCCCGATGCCTCCGAGGTGGAGACGATGGTGGCGGAGGGGGGGGTGAACCTCTTTTACCATTCGCTTGCGGCGCGCAAACGGTGCTGCGCGGTGCGGAAGCTCGGGCCGTTGCGGCGGGCGTTGGCCGATGCCGATGCCTGGGTGACCGGCGTGCGCCGTCAGCAGGCGGAATCGCGGGCGGAGATGGAGGCGGAAGAGGAGGATACCACCTTCGGGCTGCGGAAGTTCAATCCGCTGATCGAATGGGCGGAGGAGGAGGTTTGGGACTATATCCGCGCCCATGACCTGCCCTACAACCCGCTGCATGACAAGTTTTTCCCCTCCATCGGTTGCGCCCCCTGCACCCGTGCGGTGACGGTGGGCGAGGATCCCCGTTCCGGTCGCTGGTGGTGGGAGCAGGAAGGGGCGGTGGCCGAATGCGGCCTCCATCTGTCGGAATAGGAGAAATGGTTGAACATGGCAAATAACGCACTTTCCGGGCGAAAATTGACCCAGCTCAAGATGTTGGAGTCGGAGTCGATTCACATCATGCGCGAGGTGGTGGCGGAGTTCCGTAACCCGGTGATGCTCTACTCGATCGGTAAAGATTCCAGTGTGATGCTCCATCTGGCGCGCAAGGCGTTTTACCCGGCGCCGTTGCCGTTTGCGCTGCTGCATGTCGATACCGGTTACAAGTTTCCCGAGATGTACACCTTCCGCGACAACTTCGTGAAGGAGATCGGCGCCGAGCTGATTGTCCACCGCAACGAAGAGGCGATCGCGAAGGGGATGAACCCCAAGGAGTTTGGTGTCGCCCGCTGTTGCGGCGCGCTGAAAACGGCGGGGCTGCTGGAGGCGCTGGAAGCGGGCGGTTACGACGCCGCTTTCGGTGGCGCGCGCCGCGATGAGGAGCGCTCCCGCGCGAAAGAGCGGGTCTTTTCGATTCGCGATGAGTTCGGTCAATGGGATCCGAAAAACCAGCGCCCGGAGTTGTGGGATATCTACAACGGCCGTATCCATGACGGCGAGTCGGTGCGGGTGTTTCCGCTCTCCAACTGGACGGAGATGGATATCTGGCTCTATATCCGCCAAGAGCAGATCCCGATTGTACCGCTCTACTATGCCAAGGAGCGGTTGATGGTGGAGCGCGGGGCGATGCTGATCCCCTATTACGAATCGATGCGGGATCAACTGCTGGAGGGCGAGGAGCCGACGATGGTGATGAGCCGTTTCCGTACCCTAGGCTGCATGCCCTGCACCGGGGCGGTGCGCTCCAACGCCACCACGATCGACGAGATTGTGATCGAGGCGGCGGCGGCGAGACGCAGCGAACGCGAGACCCGCATTATCGATCACGGCTCCAACTCAATGGAAGATAAGAAGAAAGAGGGATACTTCTAGTGACTAGCACCCCGTTTAATTTTGAACTGAATGACGAGATCGAGCTGTTGCGGCTGGTGACGGTCGGCAGTGTGGATGATGGCAAATCGACCCTGATCGGCCGCCTGCTGGTCGATACCAAGGGGGCGTTCGAGGATCAGTTGCTGGCGGTCACCCGCAAGAAGGGGGCGGCCTCCGAGGCCGAGGTCGATCTGGCGATGTTGACCGATGGACTGGCGGCCGAGCGCGAGCAGGGGATCACCATCGATGTCGCCTACCGCTATTTCGCTACGCCGAAGCGCAAGTTCATCATGGCCGACTGCCCGGGGCATGAGCAGTACACGCGCAACATGGTGACCGGCGCCTCCACCGCCAACGCCGCCATTATTCTGGTCGATGCGCGCAACGGCGTCATGCCGCAGACCAAGCGCCATGCCCATATCCTCGGCCTGCTCCATGTGCAGCATGTGATTGTGGCGGTGAACAAGATGGATCTGGTCGGCTACGATCAGAAGGTTTATGATGCCATCGTGGCGGAGTTGCGCGATTTTTGCGGCCGGCAGGGGGTGGATGACCTGATCTGCATCCCGGTCTCCGCCCTCAAGGGGGACAATGTGGCGCAACAGAGCGGCGCCATGGCGTGGTATCAGGGGCGAACCCTGTTGGAAACCTTGGAGTCGTTGTCCTCGCTGGATGCGATCGACACCAAGCCGTTCCGCTTTCCGGTGCAGTTGGTCAACCGCCCGCAAACGCCCGATCTGCCGGATTATCGCGGGTTCATGGGGCGTATTGTCTCCGGCGCGATTGCCGTGGGCGACGCGGTGGTGGCGCTGCCGTCGGGCAACCGCTCGACGGTGAAGTCGATCGACAGCTTCGACGGCGCGTTGGAAGAGGCGTTCGCGCCGATGAGTGTCGCGTTGACACTCAACGACGAGATCGACATCTCCCGCGGCGATATGCTGGTGCGTGCCGACGAGCCGCGGCCGGCCGGCGAACGCGAGGTGGAGGTCGATCTGTGCTGGATCGGCGATGAGCCGCTGACGGAGCGCAAGAAGTATATCGTGAAACAGACCACCCACTCCGCCAAGGTGATGGTGAGCGAGATCGTCTATGCCACCGATATCCACACGCTGGAGCGGGTGTCCACCGACGCGCTGAAGATGAACGACCTCGGCCGCGTGCGGCTGAAGCTGCAGCGGCCGATGTACTACGACAGCTACCGCGACAACCGCGCCACCGGCAGCATGATTCTGATCGATCCGTTTACCAACAACACCGTCGGCGCCGCCATGGTGGCGGGCGGCTGACGCCCGCTACATGCTGTTCAGGTTCTGTCTGGCTGACTGGTAGTTGGGGTCGATGCGCAGCGCCTGATTGAACTCGGCGCGGGCGCGCTCGCGGTCGTAGATGCGGTCGCGCTGGTAGTAGGCCACCCCCAGATCGTTGTGGTAGAGCGCGCTGCCGGTACAGAGGCGGACGCTGTTTTGCAGCAGATAGACCTTTTTCTCCCGATCAATCACGCTTTTTGACTGCTCGTAGCTGCGGGCGGCGGCGGCACAGTCGTCGAAGGAGCGCGGGGTGGCCTGCGCCGGAGGTTGGGGTGGCTTTCCTCCTTGATTCAACTGCTTGCCAAGCAGGTAGCCGCCAAGCGCGCCGATGATGGCGCCCTGACCCGCGCCCCCGCGCCGGTTGACCTGATGGCCGATGGCGGCGCCGGCGCCGGCGCCGATCAGCGCGCCTAGGACGGCGTTGTCCTGGGCCGCGGCGGGGGTGGGAGCGGCTGCCGTGCACAGCAAGGCTCCGATGACGGCGATACGGAAGAGAGGGGTTGATTCGGTTCGGTTCATCACGCTTACCTCCAAACATTGAAAAAATCCGTCCATGGCCATTCGCGGTTGGAAACCGCTCCTACAGCCTGTAGGAGGGGAATCCTTTCCCCGAACCCACGGCCATTCGCGGTTGGAAACCGCTCCTACAGCCCGTAGGAGGGGAATCCTTTCCCCGAACCGGTAGGAGGGGAGTCCTCTCCCCGAACCAGCCCATGGCCGCGATGGCGGCTTCCTGCGAAGCCGGCATCCATTGGGTCGCGGTTTCGCCCTAGCGATTACAACGGCAGGCCTACGCCGCGAGGGGATAATGGTTGCGCACCGTGCCCGGTTTGTCAATCGGTGGGGGGCGGTTTGCGGGCTGCGGCTCCGTTTCCAGTGGTCGCAAAAGCGGTTAGTATTGGCGGATGTTGTTGGATCAGGACAGCGCGGATAGCGCGATGTTGCCTCGTCCGGGCGAACCCGGTTGGTGGGCGGCGCGCAGCTGGCGGCAGCGGCTCAATGTGGTGCTGTTCGATTTCCATTGCCGTGCCGGCAGGATTGTCAATTATACCATCGGTCTGTTGATCATGCTCGCCGTGTTGACCTCGATGACCGAATCGGTGCCCTATTATCAGCAGCACTACGGGAGGCTGCTCAACCTGCTCGAATACTACTTCACGCTGCTCTTCTCCATCGAGTATGTGCTGCGCATCTTCTCCGCCGGCCGTCCGTGGCGCTACATTCTTAGCTTCAACGGCATTGTGGATCTCACCGCTGTGTTGCCGTTGCTGATCAGCGGCGATTCCACCCTGATCATCCGCCTGCTGCGGGTGATGCGGCTGATCAAACTGACCAGTTACCTTCCCGCCTTGACCGCGCTGTTCCGCGCGATGACCGATGTGTTGCAACTGATGTTGATGGTGCTTGCCGCCATCATCCTGATGTCGCTGCTGGCCGGCAACCTGATCTATATCGTGGAGCCGGAGACCTTCCACACCGCCTTCGAGGGTGCGTGGTGGAGCTTGGTGACGATGAGCACCGTCGGCTACGGCGACCTTTACCCGGTCACACTGGGCGGACGGCTGGTGGCCGGGGTGGTGATCCTCTCCGGCATCACCATGTTCGCCATGGCCACCGCCGTGGTTTCGGTGCGGGTCGGGCGCCACCTGCTGGAGCGTGCGCGGTGCGAGAACTGTCGCCACGCGGTTGCCGACGACTACTTCTACTGCCCCCACTGCGGTATCCGGCTGGATCTGGATGGCGACAGTGTGGACGACGACCCCAACTTTCCCTCGGATTGACCATTCTATTTTAGGAGTTCCCTTGTAATGACTACCTCGACCATTGCGGAAGCGTTGACCTTTGACGATGTGCTTCTGGTACCGCAGGCGAGTTCGGTGCTGCCCAATCAGGTGCGGCTGGCCACCCGCTTTACCCGCGATCTGCGGCTCAATATCCCGGTGATCTCGGCGGCGATGGATACCGTCACCGAGTCCTCCACCGCCATCTGCCTCGCGCAGGAGGGGGGGATCGGGGTGATCCACAAAAACATGAGCGTCGCCGCGCAGGCGCGGGAGGTGCATCGGGTGAAGCGGTTTGAGGCCGGGGTGGTGCAGGATCCACTCACCGTCACCTCCGACCTGCCCTTGGAGCGGGTGATCGCGATGTCGCGGCAGCACGGCTACTCCGGCTTTCCGGTGTTGAACAACGAGGGCAAGGTGTGCGGCATCATCACCAACCGCGATATCCGTTTTGAAACCGACCTGAGCAAAACGGTGGAGGAGCTGATGACGCCGCATGACCGGCTGGTGAGCGTGCCCCCCGGCACATCCAGCGAACAGTGCAAGGCGCTGTTTCACAAGCACCGTATTGAAAAACTGCCGATTATCGACGAGTTCGGCCGCCTGCAGGGGATGATGACGGTGCGTGATCTGGTCAAATCCTCCACCCATCCCAACGCGGTGCGCGATCAGCACGGCCGCCTGTTGGTGGCGGCGGCGATCGGCGTCGGCGAGAAGGAGCTTTCCCGTTTCGATGCCCTGCTGGCGGAAGGGGTGGACGCGGTGGTGGTCGATACCGCCCACGGCCACTCGGCGGGGGTGATCGGGCAGATTCGCGAGATTAAACAGCAGTATGGCGACCGCATTCAGGTGATCGGCGGCAATATCGCCACCC
>WFMN01000154.1 GCA_015489095.1 Mariprofundaceae bacterium
GCTACCAGATCCTGCCAACATGCAAGCCGATGCCGCGTAAGATAGTCGCCGATGCCGGCCAGCAGCTTCGGGCACAGCAGCGGGTCGTAAAAGAGACCGGTGCCGACACCGACGGCGCTGCTGCCGACGATGGCGAAGTCGATCGCATCCTCGGCGGTGGTGATCCCCCCCTGCCCGAGGATGGGAATATCGTGTTTGGCCGCCACCTGCCGCACCTGATGGAGCTTCCACAGCGCCACCGGCTTGATCGCGGGGCCTGAGAGACCACCGGAGATGTTGGCCAGCACCGGCCTTCGCTGCTCGCGATCGACCGCCATCCCCACCAGCGTGTTGATCACCGACAGCCCGTCGCTCCCCGCCTCGATACAGCAGCGCGCCACCTCGCCGATGTCGGCGTTGTTGGGCGAGAGCTTGGTAATCAGCGGTTTGGCGGTCGCCTTGCGCATCGCCGCCACCACCTTCGCCGCCATCGTCGGATCGTTGCCGAAATGGACGCCGCCCGCCTTCACATTGGGGCAGGAGATGTTAATCTCGATCGCCGACACCGGCGAATCATCAAAAATGCGCGCCACCTCGGCATACTCCTCGGGAGAGGTGCCGTTGGCGTTGGCCCAGAAGTGGGTGGCATCCACAGGGAGTGTCGGCAGCACACGATCGACCACATAGCGCGCGCCGGGGTTTTGCAGACCGATGGCGTTGAGCATCCCCGACGGGGTCTCATAGACCCGGTGCGGCGCGTTGCCCATGCGCGGTTCAAGGGTGGTTCCCTTGAGGATCACCGCCCCTACATCGCGGTTGGAGAACCCTTCAATACGGGTATATTCGTCACCGAAGCCGACACAGCCGGAGAGCAGCACCAGCGGCGTCTGCAGCGTGAGGCCGGCAAAGGTGACCGAGAGATCCACGGGCGGAATCAGCCGCCGCTAGCAGTAGAGGCCGCCGTTGACATGCAGCACCTGACCGGTGATGTAGGCCGCCTCGCTGCTGGCGAGAAAGGCGACCGCGGATGCCACCTCCTCCGGCGTGCCCATCCGTCCGGCCGGAATCTGGTCGTGGATCGCCGCCCGCCCCTTGTCGTCGAGCTGGTCGGTCATGTCGGTGCGGATAAAGCCCGGCGCCACCGCGTTGACGGTGATGTTGCGCGACGCCACCTCGCGCGCCATCGAACGGGTGAGGGCATCAATCCCCCCCTTGCTGGCGCAGTAGTTGGCCTGCCCCGGGTTGCCCATCGCCGCCACCACCGACGAGATGTTGATAATGCGGCCATACTTGGCCTTCATCATCGGCCGCAACACCGCCTGCGAGGCGAAAAAGACCGAGTTGAGGTTGGTGTTCAGCACCTGCTGCCACTCCTCCGGCTTCATCCGCATCGCCAGCCCGTCGCGGGTGATGCCGGCGTTGTTGACCAGCACATCGACGCGCGAAAACTGCTTGGCCACATCGCGCACAAACTGCTGAATCTGGGCGTGGTCGGCCACATCCACCGCCTGCCCATGCACCATCACCCCGCATTCGGCGGCGATCGCCTCGGCGGCGGCGGTGATGGTCTCCTCCCTCGTCCCGCAGATGGCGAGATCCATCCCCTCTTTCGCCAGTTTCTCGGCGATCTTGCGCCCGATGCCCCGGCTGGCGCCGGTGACGATTGCAACTTCCCGTGTCATGCTACTCCTCCGATTAACGCGATATTGACGGCCATCTCCGCCGGCGTATCGCCGGTTGCCACCTTGATCCGGCGATCGATGCGCCGCGCCAGCCCCATCAGCACCTTGCCCGGCCCCATCTCCACCGCCTTGGTCACGCCGGCGGCGGCCATCGCCTCCACCGAGGCGCTCCAGCGCACCGGCTGGGTCAACTGCTCCACCAGCGCCTGCCGCACGCCGGCGGCATCGGTCACCTGCGTGGCGCGGGCGTTGCACCATAGCGCCCGGTCGGGGTCGGCGATGGAGATCTTCTCCAGCCGCGCCGCCACCGCCTCCGCCGCCTCGGCCATCAACGGCGTGTGCGACGGGGCGCTCACATTGAGCGTTACCGCCCGCTTGGCGCCGGCCGCCTTGGCCAATTCCACCACGCGGGCGACCGCGGCGCCGTTGCCCGCCACCACCACCTGCCCAGGGCAGTTGAGGTTGGCCGGCCAGACGCGGGTTCGGTCATCGCTCGCCTTGGCACACAGCTCGGCCAAACGATCCTCTTCCAGCCCCAGAATCGCCGCCATGCAGCCCGGCTCACCGGCGCTCTCCGCCATCACCTTGCCGCGCAACGCCACCAGCGCCACCGCATCGGCAAAGCCGATCGCCCCTGCCGCCACCAACGCCGAGTATTCGCCCAGACTGTGACCGGCGACATGGCCGGGCTCCGCGCCGCCGTGCGCACGCCACCAGCGCACCATCGCCGTGGAGGCGACCAGCAGCGCCGGTTGGGTATATTGGGTCTGGTTCAGGCGGGTGGCATCGTCATCGGCGATCAGCGCCGGCAGATCGTAGCCCAGGATATCCGAGGCCTCGGAGAAGGTTTGACGCACCGGGTCGCAATCCTCCATCAGCGCCAACGCCATTCCTGTCACCTGCGATCCCTGACCGGGGAAGAGCCATGCAACATCGTTATTATTCATTGGTTTCACGCCCTAGTAACTAATTTTGCGACAGAAATTGAGGCACCCTATTCGCCCAGCGACCAGCGCACCAGATTGGCGCCCCAAACAAAACCGGCGCCGAACGACTCCAATAGCAGCAGTTGGTCGCGTTGCAACCTGCCCTGCTGGTGGAGGTGCGCCAACGCCAGCGGCACGCTGGCGGCCGAGGTGTTGGCGTGGATGCCGACGGTGATCGCCACCCGCTCTTCCGGTAGGGTCAACCGCTTGGCAATCGCATTGATAATGCGCAAGTTTGCCTGATGCGGCACCAGCCAATCGACATCGGATTCGGTCAGGTTGTGGGCAGCAAGCACCTCGCCGACCACCGCGCCAAGCGACTTCACCGCCACGCGGAACACCTCGTTGCCACGCATCGCAATGGCGGCGACACCGGCGGCATCGGTATGGAAATCGGGGCGATCCCGCGGCACATCGGAGCCATATTGCGCCTTGAGCAGATCACGATGGGCGCCATCGCCGTGCAGCACCGAGCCGATCACGCCGCCCGCCTCCGCCCGCTGCTCCAGCACCACGGCGCCGGCGCCATCGCCAAACAGCACGCAGGTGGCGCGATCATCCCAGTTGAGAATACGCGACATCGTCTCCGCCCCGATCAGCAACACGCGGCGGAACATGCCGGCGCGCATCATCGCGTCGAGCTGCGCCAGCCCATAGACAAACCCGGCACAGACCGCCTGAATGTCCCACGCCGGAAACCCGGCACCGCCGAGCTTGGACTGCACAATGGCGGCGGTGGAGGGAAAGATCAGGTCAGGGGTGGTGGTGGCTACCACCAGCGCGTCGATATCGTCGATGGTGACGCCGGCAACCTCCAGCGCCTGCCGCGCAGCAGCGGCGGCCAGATCGGAGGTGCGCTCGCCATCGGCCGCCAAATGGCGTTGGCGGATGCCGGTGCGTTCCACAATCCATTGATCCGAGGTATCGACCCGCTCCGCCAACTCGGCGTTGGTCACCACCCGCCGCGGCAGGTAGCCGCCGACACCGATGATGTGGGTGCGGCGACTCCCCGTCATGTCGCTTCGATCGCGCCGCGAATCCGACCGAGCAGCCCCGCCTCCACCTCGCGGCGCGCCACCGCGATGGCGCAAGCGAGCGCGTGGCCGTCCGCCGAGCCGTGACTCTTCACCACCACGCCGTTCAACCCCAGCAGCGGGGCGCCGTTGTGCTCGCCGGGGCTTAGGGCATCCTTGGTGCGACGCAGCGCCTTGCCCGCCAGCATCGCCCCGATGCGCGCCGCCGGTGCCGATTTCAGCTCATGTTTCAGATGGTTCAAAATCAACTTGGCGGTGCCCTCCATGCTTTTGAGCGCCACATTACCGACAAAGCCGTCGCACACCACCACATCGGCCACTCCCTGAAAGATCTGGGTCGCCTCCACATTGCCGATGTAGCGGATGCCCTCGGCCGCAGCCAGCAGCGCCCCCGCCTCTTTCACC
>WFMN01000155.1 GCA_015489095.1 Mariprofundaceae bacterium
CGTTTGAGCAACGACATGCAGGCGCGAATCGGGGAGCTGTTGGCGCAGGGGTGGCGTATTCAGGAGGTGACGGTGTACGCCATTGTCCGCCGCTTTCGGCGCGATGAGCGCGCCGCCTACCGCGATCGCTGCAGGCGTGAATCGTGGGAGGTGATCCTGCCACGGATTACGCTGCAACGCGGAGGATACGGCTGATTGCGCAACTGTTCGGCCTACGCTACACTGCGTGGCATCTATGAGCAGATCGCAAAAAGTCCGTCCATGGACTTCGCGGTTAGGAAACCGCTCCTACAGGCTGTAGGAGCGGTTTCCTAACCGCGAAGCCCATGGACGGACTTTTTGCGATGTGCGCAATCCGGTCGCGTCCACCGCCGTTGGCGCGCAGCGCCTAGGCGTCATTCCCATTCATTGATCAACCCTTGTAACAACCTTGCCGTGGATCGGCATTCCCAATTTTGGAGTTCAACCTTATGACTACAGCGGAGACAACAACCGCATCACCAACGCAGGAGGAGGCGCCAGCCACCCCCGCGGTAACGCAAGAGGAGGCGTCCTCCGCGACGCAGCAAGCGGACAACGGAGTGCAGGAGACGAAGAAGTCCGCCTCCAAACCACGCAGAAAGTCGGCGCGCAAGGCGCGGACGGAAGAGGGGGGACAACCCGACGAGCAGGCCTCCTCCCCATCCCACGAGGAGGGGGGGCGCAAAAAAGGGCGCGGGAACCGCGATGGCAAGGCGCGCCGCCGCCGTTCCCACCAAGAGCGGGAGGAGGACGATGTGATCAGCGACGAGCTGGCGGGGGTGTCGCTCCACCTAAGAGAGGTGGCGGCGATGTCGCCCAACGAGCTGATGGCCAAGGCCGAAAGCCTAGGGGTCGAAAACGCCGGTGGGATGCGCAAACAGGAGCAGTTGTCCGCCATTTTGCGTGCCCACGCCCGGCGCGGCGGCACCATTTTCGGAGAGGGGGTGTTGGAGGTGTTGCCGGATGGCTACGGCTTCTTGCGCTCGGTGGACGCCAACTATCTGGCGGGGCCGGATGATGTCTATGTCTCGGTGCAGCAGGTGCGTAAGATGCTGCTGCGCAAGGGGGATACCATCGTTGGCGAGATCCGCTCACCCCGCCGGTCGGAGCGCTACTTCGCCCTGAAATCGGTCGATAGCGTCAACGGGGTGAAGCCGGAAGAGGCCCGCAAGCGGGTGCTGTTCGATAACCTGACCCCGCTCTATCCCGACGAGCGGTTGCAGATGGAGCGGCTGGATCCCACATGCAAGGATCAAACAGGGAGGGTGATCGACATCATCGCCCCGATCGGCAAGGGGCAGCGCGGCCTGCTGGTCGCCCCTCCCCGCACCGGTAAAACGGTGATGTTGCAGTCCATCGCCCATTCGATCGCCGAGAACCATCCCGAGGTGGTGCTGCTGGTGCTGCTGATCGACGAGCGCCCGGAAGAGGTGACCGACATGAAGCGGTCGGTAAAGGGCGAGGTGGTCTCCTCCACCTTCGACGAACCGGCGAAAAATCATGTGCAGGTGGCCGAAACGGTGATCGAAAAGGCGAAGCGGCTGGTTGAACACGGGCGCGATGTGGTGATCTTGCTCGACTCCATCACCCGGCTGGCCCGCGCCTACAACACGGTGGTGCCCTCCTCGGGCAAGGTGCTCTCCGGCGGCGTTGATTCCAACGCCTTGCACCGCCCCAAACGGTTCTTCGGAGCGGCGCGCAATATCGAAGGGGGCGGCTCGCTCACCATCATCGCCACCGCGCTGATCGAAACCGGCAGCAAGATGGATGAGGTGATCTTCGAGGAGTTCAAGGGTACCGGCAACATGGAGCTGCATCTGTCGCGCAAGCTGGTGGAGAAGCGGGTCTTTCCGGCCATCGATGTGGCGCCCTCCGGCACCCGCAAGGAGGAGCTGCTCACCCCGGCGGAGCACCTCTCCCGCATCTGGGTGCTGCGCAAGATCCTAGCGCCGATGGGAACGGTCGATACCATGGAGTTCCTACTGGATAAGCTGCGCAAAACCAAGAGCAATCAGGATTTCTTCGACCAGATGAACTCGCGATGATCGCCCGCGGCGTTGTCATGCCCATGGGCTGGATGGTGGTGTGGTTTCGCTACGCGAGTAGCGCCAATATCCCTTGGATGAGGTCGGTTGGCGAGGGGGGGCAGCCGTGGATGACGCCGTCCACCGGGATGATGTCGGCGACGCTGCCGGCGATGGCGTAGTTGTCGCATCCGAACAGGCCGCAGTTGGCGGCGCAGTCGCCCATCGCCAGCACCAGTTTGGGGGCTGGCATGGCGTCGTAGGTCATCTCCAGCGCGGTTTGCATGTTGATGCTTACCGGCCCCGTGACCAGCAGCAGATCGGCAAAGCGGGGGCTGGCGGTGAAGTGGATGCCGAAGCGCTCGATGTCGTAGTAGGGGTTGTTGGCGGCGTGGATCTCCAGCTCGCAGCCGTTGCACGACCCGGCATCGACCAAGCGAACAGCCAGTGAGCCCTGAAACCGCCGCCGGATCTCCTCCTGCAACCGGTTTCCCAGCCGTTCAAAGCGGTCGCTCGCCGCCAGCGGTTCGGTGATGGTGCCGGTTTGGAATACCTGATGGAGGATTCTTATCATCGTGCCGCTCCCATGTCAGAGGTCGTTACCGGAGTAGGAGCAGTTGAACGACTTGTTGACCAGTGGAAAGTCCGGCACCGGTACCGTGCGTACCGCCAGCTCCAGCCCCAGCCAGTTGATGACCGACGGATCGCGCACAAAATAGCGGTCGATCTTCTCCTCCATGCCGAAACGCACCCAAGCGGCGATCTCTCCACGCCACGACTCGATGGCGGCGAAGCCCGAGACGCCCGCCTCGGGCGCCGTCCACGGGGTGGCGATCTCCCCGCCGGGCAATTGTTGCAGCCAGGCGACCACCATGCGTGAGGCGGCGGCGATCTCCTCGAACCGAACCCAGACGCGGGTGGCGACATCGCCCAGTTTCCCTTCGGGGACAGGCACATCGAGCGTGTCGTAGGGGGGGTAGCCCTCCTCGATCCGTTCGTCGGGATAGTGGCCGGACGCCCGACCGGCGTAGCCCAGCAGCCCCAGATCGCCGGCCTCTTGCACGCTGACACGGCCGGCGCCGATCACCCGCTGCTGAATAGAGGGGGTGTCGGCGTAGATGGCGCGCAGATGCTCGACCTCGTCGGCGATGGATTGCGTCTGTGCGACAAGCTGTTGGATCTGCGCATCGTTGACATCGGCGCGGACGCCGCCCGGCTTGAGCGTGTCCATCAGCAAACGGTGGCCGAAGATGGCGAGGTTGAGCCGCGCCATCTCCTCGCGCAGGCGCGCGCACTGGCTGTGCATGAAGGCGAAGGCGGCGTCGTTGCAGATGGCGCCGATATCCCCGATGTGGTTGGCGATCCGCTCGCGTTCGCACAGCACGCCGCGCAGGTGGCGGGCGCGTGGCGGGATCTCGATGTCGGCGGCGTATTCGCACGCTTGGGCGAACGCCCAGGCGTGGCCGACGGTGGAATCGCCCGAGACGCGCGCCGCCAGTCGGATCCCCTCGATGGCGTTCCGCCCCTTCATCGCCCGTTCGATCCCTTTGTGGACAAACCCCAGCCGCTCCTCCATGTTGAGGATCTGCTCGCCCACCGCCAGAAAGCGGAAATGTCCCGGCTCGATGATGCCGGCGTGGACGGGGCCCACCGGAATCTCATAGACCGATTCGCTTTCGCTGGCGAGGAAGTCGTAGTCCACATCCGCCCGTTGCGGATCGGGCGAGAGCGGGGTGTTGCCATCGAAGGTGTGGCGCAGCCCGTAGGCCGTTTCCGGCCACTGTTCGTGCTTGATCCAGCGCCGGTTGTCGGGGATGTCGGTGACATCGATGCCGAACATATCCTGCATGGTGCGCTCCATGCGGCAGGCGGCGATAAAGTGGGCGCTGATGGAGTGTATCTGCGGCTGTTCGCCGTTGAGCTCGGTGCGCAGCAGCGCGTGGCGATGTTCCGGGTGGGCGAAGGCCATGTAGCTGTAGAGGGCGCGCCTCCCCTCGGCATCGACATCGTGCTTGCCGGCCTCGGCCGCCCACACCGCCACCAGCCGCATGCCGAGCCGCTTGGCCTCGCCGGCGGCGTGCGCCCAGTCGAGCCTGCGGATCTCCAGACAGGGCATGTGCGCCGGGTGGTGATCCTCCAGATATTTGGAGTGGATGCCGTGGTCGCCCAGCCGTTCGGCAAACCAGGTGTTGCTCAGCAGGGTCACGCTCCGCCTCCAAGGATCAGGGTGGCGGCCTGATGGTACCAGGTCGATAGAAAGGGCGGGATGGCCAGCCCCAGCAGCAGCGCCAGAGCGAAGTGGATATAGACCGGCGTCATGTTGACGGGCACCGCCTTGGCGTGCGGCGTCACATCGCCATAGACCATCGGCTGTACGAAGCGGAACAGCCCCGCCATGGCGATCAGCAGCCCGAGCAGCAGGGGCACGGCGATCCACGGGTGGCTCTCCAAGGTGGCGGTGAAGAGCAGGAACTCGCTCATGAACACCCCGAACGGCGGAAAGCCGGCGATGGCGGCGGTGCCGATCAACAGCCCCCAGCCGATGCCCGGATGGTGGCGGATCAACCCGTGAATCTCCGCCATTTTCTGCCTGCCCATCGCCTGTGCCGCGTGGCCGACGGTGAAAAAGATACCCGATTTCACCAGCGAGTGGACGGTCATGTGCAGCAGGGCGGCAAAGGTGGAGAGGGTGGTGCCGATGCCGAAGGCGAAGGTCATCAGCGCCATGTGTTCGATGGAGGAAAAGGAAAACATGCGCTTGATATCGGTTTGTTTATGCAGAGAAATCGCCGCCAGCAGCAGCGAGAGGATGCCGAAACCGATCATCATGTGACCGGCCATCCCGTTGCCGGTGGCGCCATCGACCAGCATCTTGCAGCGCACCAGCGCGTAGAGGGCGAGGTTGAGCAACAGTCCGGAGAGCACCGCCGACACCGGGGTGGGGCCTTCGCCGTGGGCGTCCGGCAGCCAAGCGTGCATCGGCACCAGCCCCACCTTGGTGCCGTAGCCGACCATCAAAAAGCAGAAGGCGACGCCCATCACCGTCGGTTCCAGCGCCGAGGCATGGGCAAAGAGCGCGGTCCACATCAGGGCGGTGTTGCCGTGGCCGAGGACGGTGGAGGAGGTGAAGAAGATCAGCACCGTGCCGAACAGCGCTAGTGCGATCCCCATGCCGCAGATGATGAAGTATTTCCACGCCGCGGCGATCGAGGCCGGCGTGCGGTAGAGCGACACCAACAGGACGGTGGCCAGCGTTGCCAGCTCCAGCGAGACCCACAACACGCCGATATTGTTGGTGGTGAACCCGAGC
>WFMN01000156.1 GCA_015489095.1 Mariprofundaceae bacterium
CCACAGTTCATCAAACAGACGCAGTGATCCACGGCATGGCTAAAGTGGTGTAGCAGGTTGTGCAGGCTGCGAGGAAATCTGCGTTCAATATCTTGGACAGGGATGGCGTGTCCACCATGCGATATCCGCTCAGCCACGCGCTGTTTGGAGAGCTCCACATCCGGCAAGGCGAGATAGATCAGTTCCACACGCCACCCCGCTGTGCGTAATCGCTGAATCAATCGCAGATAGCTTCGTCCTGACAAGGTGGTCTCAAAGGCGAAATCTTCTTGGTGTCTGATTCGCGCCTCGATCTCTGACAAGAAGAGGCGGCTGGCTGTAATCAGCTCCCGTTCGGGGACAATGGGCGATAGCCCGGATGCGATCAGATCGGCGTTTACAAAGTTGGTGCAGCCAGCAAGTTTCGGCAGATATTCCAAGGCAAATGTCGTCTTTCCAGCCCCGTTCGGCCCGGCAATGATCCAGCATGTAGGCATGACAATATCTGTCCGCGACAGCAGCTACGGCCTGTGGCGGATGATGGCGAATAGCGCTTTAGGCGGTGGGCCGTCGAGGGTGCCCTGGAACTGCGCCTCGCGGATTGTGGGCGGGGCGAACCCCTCGGCGAAGAAGCCGCGTAGATCATCGGGCGAGAAGCGGCAGGGCGGCCCCTGTTCGCGGGTCTCCTCATGAGAGAAGCATTTGAGCAGCAGCACGCCGTCCGGCTTGAGCCAGTCGCGGATGCGATTGACATAACGGTGCCGCTGCTCGGGGTCGGTGAAGCAGTGCATCACCCCGCGGTCGATGATGAGGTCGAACGCACCGGCTAGCTGCATGGTGGTGGCGTCGCCACTGCGAAAATCGATGGTGACTCCCGCCGCCTCTGCGCGCTGTTTGGCGCCATGGATCGCCGCCGGTGCCACATCGGTCGCGGTGACGCGGAAGCCCAGCTTTGCCAGCGCTACCGCCTGGGTTCCCGGCCCGCAGCCGATATCGAGCGCGTCGCCGCCGCTCAAGCCGAGCTCCGCCAGCGCATCGGCGATATCGCTATCCAGCCCGGCGTGAAACCACGGAAGCTCCTCGGCGGCGCTCTCTTCGTAGCGCGCTTGCCACCCCAGTGCCAGTGGCGGCCTCATCGCCTTCCCCCAGCGGCTGGCGTGGCTGATCTCCGCCAGCGCAAGGCGGTTGCGCGGGGCGGTCTCGATCGCTTGCAGCTCCTCGTCCAGCAAGGAGGCGTCGCCGCCATACCCCAGCGCGGTGACGCTCATGACGCGCACCGCTTCCGGTATCGCCAGCGCCGATTTCAGCGCCGTTTCGTCAAAGCCGCCCATCTGGTGGGGCTGTAGCCCCAGCGCGGTCGCCTGTAGGCAGAAGGCCATCATCGCCTGACCGCAGTCGTAGCCGCTCCAGCGGTTGGGCTTGCCGTTGTGGGCAAACTCAGGCAGGCAGCCGGCAACCACCAGCAGCGGAGCGCGCCTTGCCCACGCCTGATTCGTCGGCGCCAAGCTTTCCAGCACCGCCTGCCAGGATTCGGCGTCGCGTGCGCGGTCGGCCACCACGAACCGCCACGGCTGCGCGCCGTAGCAGGAGGGCGCCCAGCGTGCCGCCTCTAGGCAGGTGGCTAGCTGTTCCGCGCTGACCGGACGCTCGGCGTCGAAGGCGCGCGGGCTCCAGCGCTCGGCAAAGAGCCGCGCGATGGGAGCCTGCACATTGATTCGCTGCTGTGTCATGCTGGTTATTCCTCCTGTTTCAATTTATTCGTGAGCACGGGTTCGGGGAAAGGATTCCCCTCCTACAGGCTGTAGGAGCGGTTTCCAACCGCGAATTGCCACGGACGGACTTTTTGCGCCGGGCGTCATCCATGCCGCGTGCCCATGGATTCCGGCTCGGAGGCCGGAATGACAGGGGGCACCTCTTCTTCCGCATCTCCGCGCCTCTGCGGTGAAAAATCATCAATTGAGCACGGGTTCGGGGAAGGGATTCCCCTCCTACAGACTGTAGGAGCGGTTTCCAACCGCGAATTGCCACGACGGACTTCTTGTGAAGTCGTCATTTCTCCCGTTTCATTTTTTCGTGAAACGCTTCGAACTCGTCGCGCGAGATGTTGCCGTCGTGGTTGGTATCCATGGCGTCGAAATGGGCGCGGTGATCCCGCTTGTCGAGCACGCCGTCGTGGTTGACATCCATGTGGGCGAACCGTTTCTCGGCGCGCTTGGTGACGGCGGCGAGAAACTCGCGTTTGCTCACTTTGCCGTCGTGGTTGCTGTCGGCCTGTTTCAGCATGGCGTGGCGGCTGCCGTGGTGGTGTCCCATCCCCTCGGCGAGGGCGGGGGTGGTGGCGATCAGCAGCATGGCGGCAGCGGTAAGGATCTGTTTTTTCATGGTTTTACTCCTTTGAGTATATCGCAAAAGTCCGTCCGTGGTGATTCGCGGTCAGAGACCGCTCCTACAGTCTGTAGGAGGGGAATCCCTTCCCCGAACCCGTCCGTGGTCGCGCGACGACGACCTTGTGCGAAGTCGTCTCCTTTGGCGATTCTAGGCTTCAGACGGGCGAGGATAGCGGCTAGCGCCAGAAATGGCGAAAGGTGTCGATGAAGGCCGCCAGCTCGGCCTGCGGCAGGGCGTTGATGCCGGCTGCCGCCGCCCGCCCGCCGCCGGTGGGGAAGCGGGCACAGAGGCGGTCGGCGCCCTGCTTGTTGGCAAGCGGCGCGCGCACGCTGATGCGGTAGTTGCCGTCGGGGAGGAGAGTGGCCAGCGCGTGGGCGCGGTTCGGGTGGTGCCGCGCCAGCAGGTTGCCATAGACACCGGAGGCGCGCCGGCTCCAGTCGCAATCGGGCAGAATGATGAGGTGGCAGTGGGCGTCACTCTCTTCGGGGAGGATCTGTTGAATCCGCGCCATGTCCGCGTCGTACCCCGCTTTCAGGGTGGCGAAGGCGGGGTGGTCGGCGACGAAGCGGAGCGGGTCGTCGAAGGGGTGGATGGCGCGGTAGAGATCGGCGGGGTGGAAGTGGAGGTCGTCGGTGGTGACGCCGTAGCCGTTGTAGTTCATCAGCGTGCCGAGCTGTTGCAACTGCATTCGCTCCGCCTCCGTCAGCGTGTCACCCAGCATGCGGTTGGCGGCGTCAAACAGGTTGTCGCCGAAGGCGCCCACCGCCGCCCAGCGGGCGTGCGCACCTGCAAGGTGGCGGTTGACCAGCAGGCTGGTGCAGATGTTGGCGTCGGTGTCGATATCTGCCTGAAGGCGCGGGTGGTCGGGGATGGTTCCCGGCTGGTGGTGGTCGAAGTAGGTGATCTCCGCGCCGTCGGCGAGCAGGCGGATGAGGTCGGCGCGGTTTTTCTGCATCGAGATATCGAGCACGGTGAGGGTGGCGCCGCCGCCTGTTTCGATGCGGCCGAGCAGGTTGATATCGCGCTTGACGCCGGTGATCAGCGTGCTGGCGCGCGGGGTGTGCAGCCGCAGTTGTTGTAGGGCGCAGATGCCGTCGGCGTCGCCGTTGAAGATGTCGAAGTAGGTGATGGTGTCGCGCATGGGTGGGGATGTTGACCGGTTTGCGGGATGGAATCAACGGATGCTGCTTTCACCACAGAGGCACGGAGGCACAGAGGGAATAGAGGTTTACCACAGAGGCACGGAGGCACAGAGGGTGAGGAGAAAGGTCATTCCGGCCTCCGAGCCGGAATCCATATGAACCACGGTGTTGGTGGATGCCGGATCAAGTCCGGCATGACGGATGGGGAGGATGACGACCCTTTTCCCTCTTACTCTGTGCCTCCGTGTCTCTGTGGTAAAAGCCCTGCAGCGTTCCGGTGGATGCCGGCCTGCGCCGGCATGACATCCGTACTTCGTGTCTTTGTGTCTTGGTGGTTCAAATATCTTTTCACCGCAGAGGCGCGGAGGCGCGGAGGGTGAGGAGAAAGGTCATTCCGGCCTCCGAGCCGGAATCCATATGAACCATGGTGTTGGTGGATGCCGGATCAAGTCCGGCATGACGGATGGGGAGGATGACGACCCTTTTCCTGCTTTTCTCTGTGCCTCCGTGTCTCTGTGGTAAAAAACATGTTCCTTTGTTTCTTCGAGCCTTCGTGGTTCATTATCTCGGCCAACGCGACAGTGGCGATGGTTGATTTATCGTGTGGGCATTGCCAAAGTTGTCGCGGTAGCGAATGTGATAGGAGGAGTGGAGATTGGGTAAATGGCTGTTATGGCTGCCGGTTTCGGTGGCGCTGTTGGTGGCGGGCTACGCCTTCTACCCGCAACCCGTCCCGCCGCCGATCAAGGTGGGGGTGCTCCATTCGCTGACCGGCACCATGGCGATCAGCGAGAAGCCGGTGATGGAGGCGACCCTGCTGGCGATCGACCAGATCAACGCCGCCGGCGGCCTGTTGGGGCGCAAGATCAAGCCGGTGGTGGCCGATGGAAAATCCGACCCCAAGGTGTTTGCCCGCGAGGCGGAGCGGTTGATCAGCGAGGAGGGGGTGTCGGTCATCTTCGGCTGCTGGACCTCCGCCAGCCGCAAGGAGGTGAAGCCGGTGGTGGAGCGCCACCACAGCCTGCTCTTCTATCCGGTGCAGTACGAGGGGCTGGAGCAGTCGCCCAACATCGTCTATCTCGGCGCCGCCCCCAATCAGCAGATTCTCCCCGCCGTCCACTGGGCGGCAAGCAAGTGGGGCAAGCGGTTTTACCTTGTCGGTTCCGATTATGTCTTTCCCCATGCCGCCAACTGGTTGATCGCCAAGCATCTCAAGGCGATCGGCGGCACGGTGGTTGCCGAGCGCTACCTGCCGCTGGGCAGCAAAGCGGTGGCGGCGGTGGTGGCCGACATCAAGCAGAGCCACCCGTCGGTGGTCTTCAACACCATCAATGGCGATTCCAATATCGCCTTTTTCCATGCCCTGCGCGTGGCGGGTATCACCGCGGATACCATCCCGGTGGTGTCGTTCAGTGTCGGTGAACCGCAACTGGCGGCCCTGCATCACGATGGCGACGCAGTGGGGCACTATGCGGCGTGGAACTACTTTCAGACCATCGACACCCCCGAAAACCGCGCCTTTGTCGCCGCCTTTAAGCAGCGCTACGGCGCCGACCGGGTGGTGAGCGACCCGATGGAGGCGGCGTGGATCGGGGTGAAGCTGTGGGCGGATGCGGTGCGCGCGGTGCAGAGCGGTGACACCACCCTGGTGCGCCAGATTATCGACCATCAGGGGATGCGGGCGCCCGAGGGGATGGTGTCGATCGCCGAGGAGAGTCATCATGCGTGGAAAACGCCGCGCATCGCCAAGATCGCTGCCGACCGCACCTTTTCCGTGGTGTGGCAGCAGGCCGATCCGGTGCGTCCGCAGCCCTTTCCGGTGCTGACCGACAAGGCGGAGGCGACCCGTTTTCTGCAGCAGTTGTATGATGGCTGGGGCGGGCAGTGGCAGGCGCCCGCAGCAGGGGGGCGCAAGTGAACGGGGCTGCCGTGTTGAAGCGGGCAAGGCGGTCGCTGTTCGGCGAGTTCATGGCGGTGATTACCCTGATCGTGCTGCTGTTGGTCGCGGTGCTGGGGTGGTATGCGTGGCATGCGGAGGAGCAGATCACCACCCATCGTTATCTGATCAATCTGCAGGAGATCGCCCTAGAAAAGGATAACGCCATTCGCGCCTTTATCAACCGGCAGATCGCCCAAGTGCGGCTGCTGGGACGGATGGCGGAAAACAGCCGCGCGCTGGAGGAGATCGCCGCCGGCTTCCGCCAGGGCGGGGTGGACGCCCCAGCCTGCCGCGAGGCGAGCGCGCGCCACCGCGATCGCTACTTCGATCTGCTGACCCAAGGGGGCTACTACGACCTGTTTTTGATCGATCTCGACGGCAACATCGTCTTTACCATCAAGCATGAGCGCGACTTCGGCACCAATCTCAACGACCCGCGCTACCGCAACAACGGCCTAGCCAAGGTCTATCGTGCCGCCATCGAACGGATGGAGGTCACCAACAGCGCGTTTGCATTCTATCCGCCGTCACAGGAGCCGGCGGGGTTTGTCGCCACTCCGCTGTTTGATCACGGCCTGCTGGTGGGGGCGCTGGCGATTCAGTTTGATACCAAAGCGCTGTATGAGGAGGTCAACGACCTGATCGGGCTTGGGGATAGCGGCGAGGTGGTGTTGGCACGCAGGCTGGATGGGCAACATCTGCAGGCGATCGCTCCGCTGCGTCATGATCCGGATGCGGCCTTCAAACGCACCTTCGCGGTGGATGGCGGGCTGTCGCGGCCGATTATCGAGGCGACGCAGGGGATCTCTGGCATGGGGGTGGCAACCGATTGGCGCGGCAAGCGGGTGATGGCGGTGTGGCACTATCTGCCCGCGCTGAAGGCGGGGATGGTGGTCAAGGTCGATGTTGACGAAGCGATGGCGCCGTGGCGGGTGGTGGCGCGCACCCTGCTGGGGGTGGTGGCGCTCGGCATGCTGCTGGCCTACCTGCTGATCTATCGCTTCGCCCGCAGCAGAACCGAACCGCTCAGCAGGCTGACGGCGGCGAGTTACGACTATATCGCCGGCGATGGCAGCGTGGATATCAGCGATGTTGCCGCCATCAACAACGAAACCGGCGTGCTGGCCGATGCGCTCGGCAAGATGTTGGCGCAGATCGAACGCGGCAAGGCGGAGCAGCAGCGTCTGCTGGATGATCTGGCGGAGAATAACCGCCAGCTCGATCGGCGGGTGGCCGAGCAGACCGCGCATCTGCGCGCGGTGATCGACCACGCCGCCGACGGCATCGTGGTGATCGATAGCGATGGCATCATGCAGCGGGTCAACCCAGCGGTGGAGGCGATGTTCGGCTACGCCGAAGCTGATCTGCTAGGAGAGGATGTGACCATGCTGATGCCGGCCCACTACCGCGCCGACCATCGGCACGCCCTCGAACGGCGTCGGCGGTCGGACGACGCGCCGCTTATGCTGTCGGTCGAGCTGGAAGGGGTAAGGCGATCGGGCGAGGAGTTTCCGCTCGACATCCATGTGGCCGAGATGCGGGTGGGCGGCGAACGGCTCTTTCTCGGCATCCTGCGCGATATCAGCAAGCGGCGGAAGCTGGAGGCGGCGCAGCGCCAACTGTCGCTGGCGGTGGCGCATGCCGAGGATGCCATCTTCATCACCGATCGCAACGGGGTGATCAACTATGTCAACCCCGCTTATGCGCGGCTCTCCGGCTACTCCGCCGATGAATTGATCGGCAAGACCCCCAAGATGATGAAGAGCGGCAAGATGGAGAAGGCGTTCTACCAGCGGATGTGGAAGGCGATTCTCTCCGGACGGCAGTGGCGCGCCGAGTTTGTCAACAGGCGGCGGGATGGCACCCTCTACGAGGTCGATCAATCGATCTCACCGATCAAGGATGATGTTGGTCAGGTGACCGGCTTCGTTTCGGTGCAGCGCGATATCACCAAGGAGAAACAGCAGCGCGAGCAGTTGGAGCACACCCAGCGGCTGGAGTCGCTCGGGGTGTTGGCGGGGGGAATCGCCCATGATTTCAACAACCTGCTGACGGCGATCCTCGGCAACGCGGCGCTGGCCAAGATGCGGCTGGAGCCGACCTCGCCGGCGGTGGAGATGCTCGACAATGTCGAAAATGCCAGCGAGCGGGCGGCGGCGCTGTGCAAGCAGATGCTGGCCTACTCCGGCAAGGGCAAGTTTGTGGTTGAGCAGGTCAACCTGAGCGAGCTGGTGGAGGAGATGACCTCGCTGCTCAGCGTCTCGATCAGCAAGAGCGTGGTGATGCGTTTCGATCTCTCGCCGCAGTTGCCGCCGATCGAGGCCGATGTGGCGCAGATGCAGCAGGTGGTGATGAATCTGGTGATCAACGCCTCGGAGGCGATCGGCGACCGGAGCGGCATCATCACCATCCATACCGGCGCGGTGGAGGTGGACGCGGATTATATTAAGACCACCTATCTCAAGGAGCATATCCAGCCGGGGCGCTATGTCGCCCTTGAGGTGTCGGATACCGGCTGCGGCATGGATGAGGAGACGAGGAAGAAGATCTTCGACCCCTTCTTCACCACCAAGTTTACCGGCCGTGGGCTGGGGATGAGCGCGATCCTGGGCATCGTGCGCGGCCACCACGGGGCGATCAAGCTCTATTCGGAGAAGGGGAAGGGCACCACCTTCAAGCTGCTTTTCCCCTGCGCCGCGCTGGAGGGGGGCGAGCAGGGCAAGGCGCGCGGGGAGGAGCAGCGTGTTGTTGGCAGCGGCAGCGGCACGGTGCTGGTGGTTGACGACGAGGAGACCATTCGGGTGACGGCGGCGGCGATGCTGGAGGATGCGGGCTTTACCGTGCTGACGGCGGAGGATGGCGCGGCGGGGGTGGAGATGTTCCGCCAACGCCACGACGAGATTCGCGCCGTGCTGCTCGATATGACCATGCCGCGCATGGGCGGCGAAGAGGCGTTTCGCCACATGCGGCAGATCGACCCGGATGTGAAGGTGGTGCTCTCCTCGGGTTACAACGAGCAGGATGCCACCAGCCACTTCGCCGGCAAGGGATTGGCAGGTTTCATCCAGAAGCCCTACAGCCCCAAGGCGCTGCAGGCGAAGTTCGTGCAGTTGCTGGCGGAGTAAGATGGATCGGGCGGGGGCGATCTGCTGGCCGCGCACCCGCTTTGTGCAGTCGGTGGCGGCGGTGGGGCAGTTTCCGCCATTTGCCATGCCATCGCTTGCGGTGGCGGGGCACTCCAATGTTGGCAAGTCATCGCTGCTCAACGCGCTCTTCGGCCGCAAGGGGATGGTTAAAACCTCGAAAAACCCCGGTTGCACCCGCCTGCTCAACCTGTTTGCGGTTGATGAACGGCTGCTGGTGGTCGATCTGCCCGGCTACGGCTTCGCCCGCGCCTCCAAGCGCGATCAGAAGCAGTGGGGCAGCCTGATCGAGGGCTATTTGTCGTCGCGGGTTTCGCCCGACCGGGTGCTGGTGCTGCTCGATATCCGCCACGGCCCCAAGCCGCATGATCTGCAGTTGATCTCTTGGCTCAACGCCGCCGCCATCCGCTGGATTCCGGTGGCGACCAAGGCCGATAAGCTGACCGGCAATAAGCGCCGACAGCGGCTGGACGCCATGCGCGAGGCGCTGGGCGGCATGCTTGCGCCGATTCCCACCTCCGCCAGCAAGATGCGTGGCATCGACACCCTGCGCGCGCTGATCGAAGAGGAACTTGTGGCAGGGGAATGAAGAATCACCACGGAGACACGGAGGCACAGAGGAAGAGGAGGGAAATCTAGGCAAAACAGTATCATGCCGGATCCGGCTCCATTGACACTGCTACCTACATGGATTCCGGCTCGGAGGCCGGAATGAC
>WFMN01000157.1 GCA_015489095.1 Mariprofundaceae bacterium
GATGCATGAGAAACCCTCCTAAACAAGATGGGCGAACGATACATAAGTTGTCCGCGTTGGCAACATTGCGCGCTCCCCGCCATGCGCGGCGCCACGCGATGCGATAGCCTTCGGCGATGTTGTCGATGCGCGGTTGGATCATCCTGTGGTTGGCACTCACCCTGTTCTCCTTGGGTTTGGTGCCGCTGTTCGATCTCGACGAGGCGATCTACGCCCAAACGGCGTGGGAGATGTTGCAGTCGGGAAACTGGGTGGTGCCGCAGGCCAACGGCATCCCCTTTTTCGAGAAGCCGCCGCTGCTCTACTATGTGATGGACGGCGCCTTCCTGCTGTTCGGCCACAACAGCTTCGCCGCCCGGCTGCCATCGCTCTTCTTCACCCTGTTGACGCTGCTGCTGCTGGTGCACGCCGGGCGCCGGCTGGCCTCCGCCCGGGTGGGGTGGCTGGCTGCCCTGATCTTCGTCTCCATGCTGGAGGTCGGGCTGCTGGCGCACGCCGCCATCCTCGACGCGGGGTTGAACCTCTGTGTGGCGGCCACCCTGCTCTACTGGTGGCTGTGGCTGGCAGAGGGGAAGCGGCGCGATCTGCTGCTCGCCGCGTGCATGATGGGGCTGGCGGTCAGCGTGAAGGGGCCGGTCGGCGTGGTGGTGCCGCTGGCGATTATCGGGCTCGAGCTGCTGGTGAGCGGCCGGCTGGTCGCAACCCTCAAGCGCATTCCGTGGTGGCCGGTGGCGCTGCTGTTTCTGGCGACGGCAACCCCGTGGTATCTCATGATTCTGTGGAAGAACGGCCCGGGCTTTCTGTGGGAGTTCATCATGGTACACAACATCGGCCGCGCCCTGCATCCGATGCAGGGGCACGGCGGCCGCTGGTATTACTATCTGGTGGTGATGGCGGTATCGGTGCTGCCGTGGCTGCTGCTGATGCCCCGCCTAGCCCGCGCCATCGTCAAGCGGGAACAGCGCCCGCTGATGCGCTTTCTGCTGCTGTGGGTGGTGTTGACCGTGGTGATCTTCTCGCTGGCGCAGACCAAGCTGCCGCACTACATCTCCTCGATCTACCCCGCGCTGGCGCTGCTGCTGGCGCTGGCGATCGGCGAGCAAACGCGCCTCGCGCGGTGGGAGGCGTGGGGCACGGCGGCGCTGCTGCTGCCGGTCGCGCTGCTGGTGGCGCTCCTGCCGTGGCTCTGGCCGTGGCTGACACCGCTGGCGCACCACCCCCGCGCGGTGGCGGTGCTGGCGCAGCGCATCACCCCCGGATGGCACAACACGCTGGCGGCCATCCCGCTGTTGGCGCTGTTGTGTTGGCTGCCGCGTAGCCGCGCGGTGGGGGTGCTGGCCGGGGTGGGGATCATGGTGCAGAGCGCGCTCTTTTTCGGCGTGGTGCCGACCGCCTCCGCGCTGATGCAGGGGCCGAAACTGGCCATTGCGCGGCAGATCAAGCAATTGCCGCCCTCCACGCCGGTGTTGAGCTACAACCTCAACGCGCCATCCATCTCGTTCGCCGCGGGGCGCGACTACCGCATCGTGCTGGATCGGGCAGGAAGGGCACAGATCGCGGCGATGCAACCGCCATACGCCCTGATCATGCGCAGCGAATCCAGAGCGCGCTTCCCGTCGTTGCAGCGGATCACGCCGCTGGTCGATCGCGGCGGTTACCTGCTCTATCTGGTGCAATGAAGCTTTCGGTCGTCATCCCCGCATACAACGAGGCGGCGCGTCTGCCGCAGACCCTACACGACGCCTGCCGCTGGCTTGACGACCGCCTCGATGCGGCCGACCTGTTCGATGCGTACGAACTGCTGGTGGTGGATGACGGCAGCAGCGACAGCACGGTGGCGGAAGTGGAGCGATTGCGCGCCGACTATCCGCGGCTGGCACTGCTGCAACAGGGGGAGAACCGCGGCAAGGGGGCGGCGGTACGCCGCGGCATGCTGGCGGTGGATGGCGATATCCGCCTCTTTATGGACGCCGACCACTCCACCCACATCCAGGAGCTGGCCAAGGGGTGGCCGCTTTTGCGGGACGGTGCCGATGTGGTGATCGGATCACGCCAGCACAAGCAGTCGGATATCGTGCAGCACCAGTCGTGGCTCAGGGAATCGATGGGCAAATGCTTCAACCGCATGATGCGCGGCATGACGGGCATCACCCTGCTGGACACCCAGTGCGGCTTCAAGCTGTTTACCGCCGAAGCCGCGGAAACGCTGTTCGCGAAGCAGAAGACAGAAGGGTTCAGCTTCGATGTCGAGCTGATCTACCTAGCGCAACAGGCGGGCATGCGGGTGGAAGAGATCCCGGTGCGCTGGATCAACGAATCCAACTCGCGGGTGCGCATGCTGATCGACCCCATCCACATGGCCGCCGACATCGCCCGCATCCGCCGCTGGCACGGAAACGAAAAGGTGTAAGAAGCCCGCGGTTCTACCGACCAAGGCTGCAGTGGCTGTGCCACGGATAACCTTCGGAGGTATGAACTATCATGCAAAACAAAACCAAACTGATGCTGGGCGGCGCGCTGGCCACCGCCATTTCGATGGGGGCGATCGGCGATGCCAACGCCGGCCCGATGGGCAAGATGGCGATGGAGAAGTGCTACGGCATCAACGCCGCCTACAAAAACGACTGCCAGTCGCCGGGGCACTCCTGTGCCGGTCAGGACTCGAAGGCGCGTGACCCGCAGGCGTTTGTCGCCGTTCCCGCCGGCCTCTGCGCCAAGATCGACGGCGGCAGCACCAAAAAGAAGGGCTGACCCGCTCGCTCATGCAGCTTCACGCGCGACCGATCCCGGTGCAAGCCGGGATCGGCCTTCGTCCCCCCCACTTCACCCAGGTGATCGACCAGCAGCCGGAGACGGCGTGGTTCGAGGTGCACAGCGAAAACTTCTTCGCTACCGGCGGCGAGATGGTGCGCCTGCTGCGGCAGGTGCGCGAACACTATGCCATCAGCCTGCACGGGGTGGGGCTGTCGCTCGGCAGTGCCGACCGCCTCCACCGCGACCACCTCATCCAGCTAAAACGGCTGTGCGACACCATCGCGCCGGGGCTGGTCTCCGAGCACATCAGCTGGGGCGCCGCCGGCAGCACCCATCTCAATGCGCTGCTGCCCCTGCCCTACACCGAGGAGTCGCTGGCGCTGCTCACCGACCGCGTCTGCGAAGCGCAGGAGGTGCTCGACCGGCCGCTGCTGGTGGAGAACGCCTCCACCTATCTGGAGTATGCCCACTCCACCATTCCGGAGTGGGAGTTTGTCACCGCACTGGCAGAGCAGAGCGGCTGCCTGCTGCTGCTGGATGTCAACAACATCTTCGTCAACAGCGTCAACCACGGCTTTGATCCCCACCGCTTCATCGACGCAGTCCCGCCCGAGCGGGTGGCAGAGTACCATCTGGCCGGCTTTTCGCGCAAGTCGGTCACCAACGACGATGACGCGGAGGTGCCGCTGCTGATCGACTCCCACGACCACCCGGTCTATGACGAGGTGTGGGAACTCTACCGCTACACCATCGAACAGATCGGCCGCCGCCCGACCCTGATCGAGTGGGATGCCCACATCCCGGAATACCGCCTCCTGCAACAGGAAGCCGCCACCGCACAGGAGATCATGGATGCCTACGCAACCCTCCACTGCTGAACTGCAATCGGCCTTCTGCCGCAGCGTGTTGTATGGCGATACGGCCATCGCGCCGTGGATCAAGCCGGCCGGATTGTCGGCCGAGCGGCGCATGCAGGTCTATCGCCATATCGTGGAGAACATCTTCGCCGATGCGCTGCGCACCAGTTTTCCCGCGGTGGAGGCGCTGGTCGGCGACGCCTTTTTCGGGCTCGCCGCCGACCGCTACCTGCGCGCCAACCCGCCCTGCAGCGGCAACCTGCAGGAGTACGGCGCCGCCTTCGCCGATTTCCTCGCCACCATGGAGGAGGCCGCGCAACACCCCTACCTCCCCGATATCGCCCGGCTGGAGTGGGCGCGGCAGGTGAGTTTTCTCGCCCCCGAGGGCGAGGGGATGCCACCCGCGGATGTCGCCCACAGGCTGCGGCAAGCGGATGCCGCGCCGCTGCGCCTGCTGCTCCACCCGTCGCTGCAACTGGTGACCAGCGACTATCCGCTATTTGCCATCTGGCGTTTCGCCACCGAACAACAAGGAGAGCCGCCCGACCCCGCATCGGGCGGAGCATCGCTGCTGATCTGGCGTGATGGCGGCCAGA
>WFMN01000158.1 GCA_015489095.1 Mariprofundaceae bacterium
CGTTGCTGGCGCTGGTCATCATCCATCTGATCCACACCCTGCGCGACGCCGGCGACGAGAGCGCTTGGCATATCCTCTTCCCGTGGCTGCAGGCGAAAGGTCGAACACAGCTCATCAACGAACTGAAGATGGTTCCGGGATGGCTGCAACACGGCCCGCCGCCGCAAAACGAGGGCATCGCGCTGCCCGGCGCCGTCCACGGGGCGGGTCTGCTGCTGCTGTTGCTGCTGGGATCGACCGGCGCCTGCATCTTTTTCGGATTGGGGGAGGATGGCAGCCGCAGCAACGGCATCCACGATGTGATGGAACTGCATAGCGACCTGCTGGGCACCCTGATCTGGGTCTTTTTGTTCGGCCACGCCGGCATGGCCTTCTGGCACGATCTGGTGGGGCATCAATCCAAAAGCAGGATCTTCTTTTTCTGAGCTCATCGCAAAAAGTCCGTCCGTGGCAATTCGCGGTTGGAAACCGCTCCCACGACTCGGTAGGAGGGGAATCCTTTCCCCGAACCCGTGCGTGGCCGCGATGACGACTTTTTGCGATGCGTTCAAATCGTGACAACGGAGGAAGCCATGCGTGTCATCGTACCATTTAGCGAAGGGTTTGAAGAGATCGAGTGCCTGACCGTGGTCGATGTGCTGCGGCGCGCCGATGTCGAGGTCTGTCTGGCCGCGCTGGAAGGAGAAGCGGTGCGCGGCCGATCGCAGGTAACGGTGCAGGCGGACGCCGCGCTCGATGAGGTCATCGACCAAGCGTGGGACATGGTGGTGCTGCCCGGCGGGCTACCCAACGCCTTCACCCTGCGCGACGACGCCCGCGTCCGCCGCCTGGTGCGTCGGCTTGCCGAGGCAGGCAACGAGGTGGCGGCCATCTGCGCCGCACCGGTGGCGCTGGCGGCCTACGGCGTGATCGGCGGAAAACGGGTCACCTCCTACCCCGGCACCGATAGCGAGATCAGCAAGCACGAGCCGCAGGTCACCTACTGCGACGACGCCGTGGTCGAGGATGCCCACCTTGTCACCAGCCGCGGCCCCGGCACGGCGATGGCGTTCGCGCTGCGGCTGGTGGCGCGGCTGTGCGGCGAAGCGCGCGCGGCAAGCGTGCGGCAGGAGCTGCTCGCCGATTAATCCGGCTGACAGACAGGGCAGTAAAAGCTGCTCCGCCCCTGCTGCACCACGCGCGTGATGGCCGTTTGGCAGCGCGCGCAGGGCTCGCCCTCCCGCCCGTAGCAGCGAAACTGGTGGGCAAAGTAGCCCGGCCTGCCGTCGCTCCCCGCGAAATCGCGAATCGTGCTGCCACCGGCCTTAATGGCGCGCCGCAGCACCGACCGGATCGCCGCAACCAACCGCGCGCAGTCACGCCCATCTAGGCGGTTTGCGCGGCGAAACGGCGCGATTCCAGCGTCGAACAGCGCCTCGCAGGCGTAGATATTGCCGATGCCCGCCACAATATGGCCATTCAACAGCAGGCTCTTGATGGTGCTGCGGCGATGACAGACGGCGCGCGCGAGATAGTCGCCATCGAACGCCCGCCCTAACGGCTCCGGCCCCAGCCCGCAGAGCAGCCGGTGTGCCGACCACGGCGGGTGCGCGATCAGATCCACCAAGCCGAAACGGCGGGGATCGGTGTAGGCGAGCGCGCGGCCATCATCGAGGGTAAGCAGCAGATGGCGGTGGCTGAGCGGCGCGGAGGGGTCGTCCAGCAATCGGATACAGCCGCTCATGCCAAGGTGCCACAATAGCGCCGCGCGCCGCGCCGATGGCGTGGTCAATTCCAGCAGCAGATACTTGGCGCGGCGCCGGATCGCCCCGAAGCGGCAGCCGATCAACCGCGCCGCCAACCCCTCCGGCCAAGGCAGCCGTAACCGCTGATCACCAACGGTGACGGCGACGATCAAACGCCCGGGAAGCTCCCCTTCCAGCCCCCGGCGCACGGTTTCCACCTCCGGCAATTCCGGCATGGCGGCATGGTAGCGCGACAACGGCCTACCACCAATGACGAACTTGCAAGAAGCATGTGTTCGGGGAAAGGATTCCCCTCCTACGGGCTGTAGGAGCGGTTTCCAACCGCGAATCTCCACGGACGAATTTTTTGTTGCGATGCGCCCAATTTTGATGGCGGCGTAAAAAGCGATTACCCTTGCCCGATGTGCTCCGCGAAGTCAACGATGACCAAGGATAAGTTCCCGCTGCTGGCGACACTCGATAACGACGCCCTCGACGCGTTTCAGCGGCAGGCGAGCTGTCGTCAGGTCAACGCGGGCGAACCGCTGCTGGAGGAGGGAAGCGAAAACGATCACCTCTATTTGATCGCCTCCGGCAGGATGGTGGTGCGC
>WFMN01000159.1 GCA_015489095.1 Mariprofundaceae bacterium
CCCAGAAGCCCAACCGCTTTGGTAAGTATGACCGCAAGCACTACAGCGCGGTCTTTGCCGGGATCACCCCGGTGGAGCAGCCGGCGCTGGTGATCATGGTGATGGTGGACGAGCCGCAGAAGAGCATCTACGGCGGCAGCGTGGCGGCGCCGATCTTCCGCCATATCGCCGAACAGGCGCTGCCCCACCTGGGGATCGCGCCGCGGCTGCGGGTCAAGGCGCGCCGTCTCCGCCGCCCGCGCGCCGCCGTGCGGCAGGTGGCCTTCACCGGTGACGGTCGGCAGCGGGCGTCGCTGCGTCATCTGTCGCTGCGCGAGGTGCGGCGGGAGGCGGCGCTGCACCATTGGCAGCTTCGCACCCACGGCTCCGGCTGGGTGGTCAGGCAGCAGCCCGCCTCACTGGCCTCGGTGGCCGCCGGCGGCAAGGTGGAGGTGTGGCTCGATGAGTAGGGTGCAACTGGCGGCTCCCGTGTTGTGCGACCTCGGTCGGCAGCAGGTGACCATCGCTGCGCTCTGCGATGACAGCCGCGAGGTGGCGCGCGGCGATCTGCTGCTGTTGCTGCCCGCGGCCGGTGCGCGCCGGCTGGATCGGGTGGCGGCGGACTACCTGCAACAGGCGGTCACCCGTGGAGCGGCGGCGGTGGTGTCGGTGGCCGCCGGCACGGTGCTGGCGGAGGCCGCCACCATTCCCCATCTCGCCCTCGCCACCATGGAGGAGGCGGGCCACTGGCTGCGTCGGCTGCTGGGCTGCGGCAGCGAACATCCGCGCTGTATCGGGATCACCGGCACCGATGGCAAAACCAGTATCACATGGATGGTGCGTCAGGCGTTGCAGCGACTGCAAGGCGCAAGCTGGTCGCTGGGAACGCTGGGGCGGATCACCGGCGATGGCGCCCCGACTCCGCTGCCCAATACCACCCCGTCGCTGTTGACGATCCATCACACGCTGGCGGAGGCCGCCCGGCACAAGGTGGGGTCGCTGGTGTGCGAGGTGTCGTCCCACGGCATCGATCAGCAGCGCATCGCCGGGATCCCGTTTGCCGCCGCGCTGTGGAGCAACATCGGTAGTGACCATCTGCAGGATCATGGCGGCATGGATCGCTATGTGGCGCTCAAGGCCGATTTTGTGCGTCGGGTGATCGATCGCGGCGGCTGCGCGGTGGCCAACGGCGATCAGCCGCTGCTGGTGACGGCGCTGGAGTCGGTGGGCGAGCGCATTTTCTGGTACGGGCGGGAGCTGGCCGGGGGGTGTCCCGAGCGTCACCTCTGCTGGCGCTCGCTGGGCGATGACCGGGTCGAGCTGCAGGTGGGTGGTGATCGCGTGGTGATCGCGCAGGCGCCGCGGGCGCGGTTCCATCACGAAAATCTGGCTGCCGCCGCCGCGCTGTTGCTGCATGGTGGCCTAGCCGATCTGGCGCGGTTGCCGGCGCTGCTGGCGGCGATGCCGGTGCCGCCGGGCAGGATGGAGCCGGTGGCGGATGGCGTCTTTATCGACTTCGCCCATACACCGGAGGCGTTGGCGGCGCTGCTCGCCTCGGCGCGCAGGCTCTGTCGGGGTCGGCTGCTGCTGGTGTTCGGTTGCGGCGGCGACCGCGATCACGGCAAGCGGCCGCGGATGGGGGAGGTGGCCGCCCGTGGCGCCGATCTGGTCTGGGTGACCGCGGATAACAGCCGCGGCGAATCCCCGCGGACGATCGCCGATCAGGTGGTCGCCGGCATGGAGGGGATCGATTGCCAGTGGTGGGTGGAGCTGGATCGCGGCGCGGCGATCGCGGCGGCGCTGCAACAGCGGCAGGCCGACGATCTGTTGCTGATCGCCGGCAAGGGGCATGAGACCTACATGGAGCAGAACGGGGTGCGCACCCCGTGGAGCGATGCCGAGGTGGTGCGTACCGCCTTGCAACTGGACAAGCGATGCGGATGAGCGGCGCGGTGATGGCGGAGGCAACCGGTGGCCACTGGCGGGGCGGCGTGCCCGCCGAGGTGGTCGGGGCGGTGATCGACCACCGGAAATTGCGCCGTGGCAACGCCTTCATCGCCTTGCGCGGGCCGAACCATGACGGCCACCGCTTCGCCGCCGAGATCGCGGCGCGCGCGGGGGCGCTGGTTGGTGAGCGGCGCTATGCCGAGGCGTGGCGAGGGCTTCCGGCGCCGCAACTGCTGGTGGAGGATAGCTACCGTGCGCTGATCGATCTGGCGACGCGCCACCGCGCAAGCTGCGGCGTGCAACGGGTGATCGCGGTGGTGGGCTCGCAGGGGAAGAGCACGGTGCGGCGCATGATCGCCCATCTGCTGGCGATGGATGATCGCCGTGTCGCACAGACGGAAGGGAACCTGAACAACCTGATCGGCACGCCGCTCACCCTGCTCGCCATCGGGGCGGGGTGCGACGACGCGGTGGTGGAGTGCGGCATCAGCGAACGCGGAGAGATGGCGAAACTGGCGGCGATGGTGCAGCCCGATGTGGTGGTGGTGCCGGGGCTGTCGCTGGCGCACAGCGCGGGGCTGGTTGATCTGGCCACCATCGTGCGGGAGAAGGGGGTGATGGTTGCCGCGGCGCGCACGGCCTGCTTTGCCGGCGCCGGTGTGGCGGCGCTGTTGGCGCGCCACGGTGTGGTCTGCGGGGGGGGGCTGCACGCCGCCGAGGAGGCAACCTCCGTCCAGTGGGTGTTGGATGGCGAGCGTTTGCGGCTTCGTCACGGTGGGGAGCAGGCGGAACTCGATCTCCGCTGTCCCGCCGCCCACTTGGCCGCCGATATGGCTTTGGCGGCCACGGTGGCGCGCCACCTGCAGCCGCGGTGGTCGCTGGCGGCGATCGCCGATCGGCTGGCCGAATGGCGGCCGATGGCGGGGCGGATGCGGCTGCTGCCGGGGGTGGGCGGAAGCCGCGTGATCGATGACTGCTACAACGCCAACCCCGCGTCGATGCAGGCGGCGCTCGATACCCTGCGGGCGCTGCCCGGCCGCCGCATCGCCATCCTCGGCGATATGGGCGAGCTGGGCGATGCGGCGGCGGCCGCCCATCGCCGGCTCGATCTGGACGGGATCGACCGCTTGCTCTTGATCGGTGCGCAGATGGCACAGGTGGCGGCGGAACGGGGGGATGGCCAAGGGTTTGCGACGCTGGATGCGGCGCTTCCGGAGGTGATGCGGCTGGCGGCAACGCTGAACGAGGGCGATACCGTGCTGGTCAAGGGGTCGCGGATGATGCGGCTGGAGCAGGTGGTCGCGTTGCTTCAGGCGGATAGTGGGGAGCGTGATCATGCTCTATAACCTGCTCTACCCCTTCGCCGACCAGATCTCGCTGTTCAACCTGTTTCAGTATATCACCTTCCGCACCATCTACGCGCTGATCACCGCGCTGGTCATCTGCTGGCTGACGGCGCCGCGTTTTATCCGCTGGCTCAACGCCAGCCAGCATCAGCAGCCGATCCGCAGCGACGGGCCGCAGAGCCACCTCGCCAAGCAGGGGACGCCGACCATGGGCGGGCTGCTGATCATCGTCTCGGTGGCGGTGGCGACACTGCTGTGGGCCGATCTCGGCAACCTCTTCATCTGGCTGGCGCTGCTGGTGACGGTGGGGTTCGGCGCCATCGGCTGGTACGACGACCATCGCAAGGTGGTGCTGCGCTGCTCCGACGGCATCTCCGCGCGGCAGAAGATGGGGGCGCAGTTGGCAATCTCTTTGGTGGTGGCGCTGGCGTTGATGGCGATGACCGATCCGGTGGTCGATCTGCCGTTTACCAAACACCCGCTCCATCTGGGATGGTGGTATGTACCGTTTGTGGTGCTGGTGCTGGTGGGGTCGTCCAACGCGGTCAACCTGACCGACGGGCTCGACGGCTTGGCGGTGGCACCCACCCTGATGGTGGCGACGGCGCTGGCGGTGGTGGTCTATCTCTCCGGCCACGCCCGCTTCTCCGAGTACCTGATGATTCCCCATGTCATCGGCGTGGGGGAGTTGACCGTCTTTTGCGGGGCGATGGTGGGCGCTTGCCTCGGTTTTTTGTGGTTCAACACCTACCCGGCGCAGGTTTTCATGGGCGATGTGGGGGCGCTGGCCTTGGGAGCGGCGCTCGGTTTTGTCGCCTGCGCCGCCCATCAGCAGCTGCTGCTGGCGATTGCCGGCGGGCTGTTTGTGCTGGAGGCGGTGAGCGTGATGGTGCAGGTGGCCTCGTTTAAGCTGACGGGGAAGCGGGTGTTTCGCATGGCGCCGATTCACCACCATTTTGAATTGAAGGGGTGGGCGGAGCCGAAGGTGATCGTCCGCTTCTGGATTATCTCGCTGCTGCTGGCGCTGATCGCGCTCTCCACGCTGAAGATCCGATGAACAACGCAATCCTAGGCATGGGTGTCACCGGCCAGTCGATCGCCCGCTACCTGCGGGCGGCGGGGGAGCCGTGCACCTGTTTCGATGAATCATCCAGCGAGCAGATGACGGCCGATGTGCGGGTGGCACCCTTCGATTCCACACTGCTCGCCACCTTCGATCGGGTGGTGGTCAGCCCCGGCATCGCCTGGAACCATCCGGTGTTGGTGGCGCTGCGCGACGCGGCCGCGCGCACCGGCAGGCCGCTGCTGGTCAGCGATCTGGATCTGTTTGTGGATCACTACCAAGGCGAACTGCTGGCGATTACCGGCACCAACGGCAAGACCACGGTGACCCACCTTTTGGGGGTGCTGCTGGAGACGGTGCCCGGCGGCGTCGAGGTGGGGGGCAATATCGGCCAGCCGATGCTCGATCTGCTGTGCGAGAAACGGATTCCTCCCCGCGTGGTGCTGGAGCTCTCCAGCTTCCAGTTGGAGCGCAGCCGGCCGCTGCATCCCAACTGGGCGGCGCTGCTCAATATCCAGCCGGATCATGTCGATATGCACGACTCGCCGCGGGCCTACCGGCAGGCCAAGGAGCGGTTGCTGTTGCAGCAGGGCGAGGGCGACCATGCGCTGCTGCCGTCGGGGCAGGGGTTTGACGCGCTGGCCGGGCAACTGGCCGCGCGCGGGGTGGTGGTGCGCCGCTTCGGCGACGGCGCGGATGTCGGCATCCACGACGACGCCATCGTCTGGCAAGGGGGTGATGGTGCCCCCCGCAGCGTGCCGCTGACCGAACTGAAGATTCGCGGTCGTCATCAACAGGCCAATCTGGCGGTGGCGGCGCAGGGAGCCGCCGACTACGGGGTGCACGACCCGGTGATCGTGGAGGGGGTGACCAGCTTTCGCGGTCTGCCGCACCGCCTGCAGTGGATCGGTGAACATCACGGCCACGCGTGGTACAACGACTCCAAGGCGACCAACCCTGACGCGGCGGCCGCGGCACTGGCGGCGCTGGGGGAGGCGGTGTGGATCTGCGGCGGGGTGACCAAGGGGATCGATCTGGCGCCGTTGCTGCAGGCGGCGCGCGAACACGCCCGCCTGATGGTGGTGATCGGTCGCGACCCCGCCCCGTTTGTCGCGCTCGCCAAGCAGGCGCAAGTGGCGTGGGAGGTGGCCGAGAGCATGGAGCAGGCGGTGGCGTTCGCCGCCCACAGCGACCCGCAACTGCCGGTGGTGCTGGCGCCGGCGGCGGCCAGTTTCGATCAGTTCGCCAACTACGCCGCGCGCGGCGAGGCGTTTGTGCAGGCGGTGGGGGCGTTGACCGATGTGTAACCGACACCACCGCCCCGATGGAAGGGTGTAGCCCATGCAGAAGACGCTTGCCCCGATGGATACCATGCTGGTCGGCATCGTGCTGATTCTGCTGCTGTTCAGCACGGTGATGATCTCCAGTGCCAGCATGGCGGTGGCCGACACCCGCTATGGCGATCCATTGCGGATCGTCAGCCACTGGGCGGTCTATGTGCCGGTCGGGCTGCTGATCATGTGGGGGGTGTCGTGCATCGAGATCTCGTGGCTGAAGGCGGCGACCTTAAGCTGGCTGCTGCCTGGCGCGCTGCTGTTGATGGTGCTGGTGCTGATTCCTGGGGTTGGCATGCGCATCAACGGCGCGCAGCGCTGGTTTTCGTTTGCCGGTTTCACCCTGCAGCCGGTGGAGTTGGTGAAGTCGGTGTTGGTGCTCTACATGGCCTACTACCTGTCGGCCTTCCCCGAGCGGCTGGGCAGTTTTCGCACCGGGCTGGCGCCGATGCTGGTGGTGCTGGTGGTCTTTGTGGCGCTGCTGCTGTTGCAGCCCGATTTCGGCAGTTCGATGCTGATCGTCGGTGCGACGGTGGGGATGTGGTTTTTGGGCGGGGTGTCGCTGCGCTACATGGCGATGATGGTGGTGACGGTGTTCGGCTTCGCGGCGATTGCGATCGCCTCCGCCCCCTACCGCGTCAAGCGATTTTTGAGCTTTATCGATCCGTGGGACGACCCCTTCGGCAGCGATTATCAGCTCGCGCAGTCGATGATCGCCTACGGCTCCGGCGGGGTCAGTGGGGTCGGCCTAGGGCAGGGGGTGCAGAAGCTCTTCTACCTGCCGGAATCGTTTACCGACTTTATCGTGGCGGTGATCGGCGAGGAGCTGGGGCTGGTCGGCACCTTAAGCCTGATTCTGCTGTTTGCGCTGCTGGTCGGGCGCGCTATCCGCATCGCGATGAAGAGCGATGTGCTCTATGAGCGGCTGGTGGTGTTCGGTTGCACGCTGATGATCGCCATCACCTTCATGATCAACCTGGGGGCGTCGAGCGGCCTGATGCCGACCAAGGGGATGCCGATGCCGTTTGTCTCCTACGGTGGCAGCGCGCTGTTCGGCAACTGTCTGCTGATGGGGCTGATCCTCTCGGTGCAGCGCCACCTGCCGGTCAACAGCAAACGGGCGAAGGCGGCGCCAAGACGCCGCATTCCGGTGGCGGCGACCTCATGAGCACTCCGGTCACCATCTGCATCGCCGGGGGCGGCACAGGCGGCCATCTGATGCCGGCGCTGGCGCTGGCGGACGCGGTGCGCGCCCGCTGGCCAAAGGTCACGGTGGAGTTTATCGGTGCCGAACGCGGGCTGGAGGCGAAGCTGCTGCCGGAGCGCGGCGAGCAGGCGCTGTTGCTGCCGATGCACGCCGTCTCCGGCGCCGGGCTATTGCAGCGCTTGCGGGTGGTGGCGTGGGAGCTGCCCAAGGCGGTGGCCACCATCATGCGCCACTGGCGTGGGCAGCGGCCGGTGCTGGTGATCGGTGTCGGCGGCTATGCCAGCGCGATGGGGGTGGCGGCGGCGCTCTGCGCGCGGGTGCCGGTGCTACTCTACGAACAGAACGCGATCCCGGGGATGGTCAATCGGCAACTCGCCCGCTTCTGCCGCAAGGTGCTGCTGGGGATGGCTGCCGCCGCCCGTTACCTGCCATCGGACAAGACGGTGGTGTGCGGCAATCTGGTGCGGCGCGAGGTGGCAAAGGTGGCGTGGCAGCCGCATACCCCGCCGCAGATCTTGGTGCTGGGCGGCTCGCAAGGGGCGCGTTTTCTCAACACCACCATGCCGGAGGTGGCGGCGATGCTCAAGCGGCAGGGGGTGGATTTTACCCTGCGCCATCAGTGCGGCAGGGGCAATGCGGCCGCGGTGCGCGACGCCTACCACAAGGTGGGAGTGCAGGCCGAGGTGGAGCCGTTTTGTAGGCGGATGGACGATTTTTACCGCAGCGGCGATCTACTCGTGGCGCGCGCCGGCGCGATGACGGTGGCGGAGTGTCAAGCGGTGGGGATGCCGGCGCTCTTTATCCCGCTGCCGATCGCCGCCGATGACCATCAGTACCACAACGCCATGGTGCTACAGCGGGCGGAGGCCGCCTTGGTGCTGCGCCAGCAGGAGGCGACGGTCGAGGCGCTGGCGGCGGCGGTGGCCGAGCTGCTGACGGC
Source organism: Mariprofundaceae bacterium (assembly GCA_015489095.1). Classification (GTDB taxonomy): domain Bacteria; phylum Pseudomonadota; class Zetaproteobacteria; order Mariprofundales; family J009; genus S009-29. Next base: position 7,817 of record WFMN01000159.1, read on the forward strand.
GCCGGCGAAGTTGCGCTCCATGGCGGAAGCGGCGCGCCGGCAGGCGCCGAAGGATGCCGCCGCCACCATGCTGGGGGCTGTGGCACCCTGGCTGCCGCAGGGGACGGTGGCATGAAGCAGTTGGTGA